>WRNU01000033.1 GCA_009776435.1 Betaproteobacteria bacterium
AAGACCCGGTACGCCTCCTCGAACTGATCGAGGCGGAAGCGGTGGGTAATCAGGCGGGTAGGATCGACCTTGCCGGATTGCACGGTCTTGAGCAGCATCGGCGTGGTGTTCGTGTTGACCAGCCCGGTACTGATAGTCACGTTACGTATCCACAGCTTTTCAAGTTCCAGGTTGACGCCAACGCCATGCACGCCCACGTTTGCCAGCCGCGCGCCCGGCGCGAGGATTTTCTGGCAGACATCGAACGTGGCGGGGATGCCTACTGCCTCGATGGCGACGTCTACGCCCACGCCGCCGGCGGTCAGGGCCATGATCTGCTCGACAGCCTGAGCGCCGCTGGCGCAGACCACATCGGTTGCGCCGAACTTCTTGGCGACTTCGAGCCGGTTGGGGTCGAGGTCGACCATGATGATGCGCGAGGGGCTGTAGAACTGGGCGGTGAGCAGGCTTGCCATGCCGATGGGTCCTGCGCCGACGATGGCAACAGTGTCACCGGGGCCGACCTTGCCGTAGAGCACGCCGATCTCGAAACCCGTGGGGAGGATGTCGCTCAACATCACGAGAGCTTCTTCATCCGCACCGNCNGGAATCGGGTACATGCTGTTGTCGGCGTGCGGGATNCGCACGAANTCGGCCTGTGTGCCGTCGATGAGNTGACCGAGAATCCAGCCGCCATCGGCGCAGTGCGCATACATCTGACGCTTGCAATTCGGGCAGCTTCCGCAGGACGTGATGCAGGAGATCAACACGCGATCGCCTTTCTTGAAGTTGCGCACGGCGCTGCCGGTCTCTTCTATGATGCCTACGCCCTCGTGTCCGAGCACGCGACCGGGGGTGACGGCGGGCACATCGCCCTTGAGGATGTGCAGGTCGGTTCCGCAGATCGTGGTTTTGGTGATGCGGACGATGGCATCCGTCGGTTTTTCAATCGTGGGATTCGCCTTTTCCGTCCATGCCTTTTGACCGGGGCCTCCATACACCAATGCTTTCATCGTTCTCCTCCTCCTTGTTGTTGAGACTGAAATATCATTCAGTCATGACTGTGAAACCGGGATGTCGGGGTAAGTCGTTTTTATAATCTATGGATATTAAGTCTTTTTTCGGTACCGGAGATTAAGAAAGATCAAATTAACGCCTCTGGCTGGCGTCACTTCTGGTTGGCGCGACGCGCGGCGGCGATTTCGTTGCGGATGAGGTGATAGTGTTCGATGCGCCGCGCGGAGAGGGTTCCTGCCTCCACGGCGGCACGCAACGCGCAGCCGGGTTCGGCATCGTGGCGGCAATCCCGGAAACGACATTGTCCGAGATGGGGGCGGAATTCGATAAAGGCGCTCTCCAGCGCGCCGGGGTCGAGATGGGCCAGCCCGAACGTCTGCAAGCCGGGGCTGTCGACCAACCAGCCTTCTCCACGCGGATAAAGCCGGGTGAGGGTGGTGGTGTGGCTTCCGCTGCCCAGCGCGATGGAGATTTCGCCGACGCTGGCCGCAGCGAAGGGCACAAGGGCGTTGATGAGGGTGGATTTGCCCATGCCGGATTGACCGACGAGCAAGACTCGTTCGTTCCGTAACCAGGGTTCGAGCGCCTCTGTGCCGAGGAGGGCTTCGATCTCGACGACCGGGTAGCCGAGTGCGGCGAATAGCGCGAGACGCTCGCGCGCAGCAGGCAGGTTGGCGGTCAGGTCGACCTTGTTGAGCGCGATGAGTGCAGAGATGTTTTCGCTTTCCGCTGCCACGAGACAGCGCGACACGAGCAAGTCGGAAAACCCCGGCTCGGTTGCGGTGACGATAACGATTCGACTCAGGTTGGCAGCAAGCAGCTTCTGGCGGAACGCATCGGAGCGCCACAGCAGATTGCGGCGCGGGTGTCGTGCCTCGATGACCCCCAATCCGTCGCCTGCGGGGGCGATGTCGACCTGATCGCCGCAGGCGTAATCATTCCTTTTGCCACGGGTGTGGCAGCGCAGGATGCCGTCGGCGGTTCGGACTTCAAAATGACGGCCAAACGCGGCAACGACGGTTCCGGGGGTGAGTGCTTGCGCGCGTGCGGGCAGAGGGCGTTGGGGATGAGTCAAATTTGTTACCACTCGATGATGTCTTTTGCTCAGAATGCTTGAGAGTATGCCTCCTACTCCATGCGAGCGCCGTAGATGGTCAGCATCAGTTCACTATCGTCATTCAGCCTGTACTCCGGGCGCTTTCCTGATAGCCTTTTACTCGCATCCAGAATGGTCGGTACCCCCTCTCCGCGCTTATCCATGATATGGTTTCGGTGTTCCGTCAGCCTATTGTCGGTAATAGGGCAACGAGCCAAAAGGCTGGTCAACGCCTCATTTCGCGCCGCTTGCCGAAATGGCAGACTCTCCGTTGTCATGGTGTTGACAAGCATCCCAGGAGAATAAATCTCCAGCCTGTCGTCAAACAGGCGCAGCCTCACCTTGGTTCCTGCCATCGAGTAGTCTCGGTGAGCCACTGCATTGGTAACTGCCTCGAATACAGCCCGTAAGTCGAACTGAGGCAGATCCTCCCGTCCGCCTTGCGCGTGCTTGTACGCAGCTACGTTCATGTTTTTGCGCACAAAAGCACAGGCATCGAGAATCTGTTGATCCAATGGCCCGGTGATGTCTTGGGCATCTCGCTGGTAGGCTGATTCGGCTACGGGCAGAACGTCCGACCCTCGGTACGCTACCGCCTGAATAAAGGCATCTGGCAAGAACTGCTGCGGGGAACGGCTTCCCATGAGTAAACCCGCTATCGTGGGTCGCCAAACGTCCCGCTCGTCGCACGCGACCATCGCAAGCTTATTGAGGAGGATTTCCGGTGCGTCGATGTCTTGTCCTGACGTGAACCGTCGCCAAAGCCTCTCGTCCAAGTCGGTCAGCGTCGCGCGAGGAACGGGTGTTTCGTCAAAACGAATTAAACGTGACTGGCTGCGTTGCTGAAACAATCGTGCGAGTTGGTCAGGGGGGATGGGTCGTTTCGATGAGCCAACACGCTGCAAGTAACCGCCTGGACTTTGGTGCACGAACAGGCTACGTGTCACCTCGACGCGGATGATTGGCCGTTCATTGCCGGTTGCGTCTGGCAATGTCAGACGCTCGATGACAGGCGCAAGCGGTGGCGTGACGGAGTCTTCACACGCCTGACGCAGCAACACCTCCACGGCATCGAGTTTGTCGAGGTCAATACCAACCACTTCGCGGCTCTCGTCTTCCACGCCCATCAGCAATACACCGCCTCCACTGTTGGCAAAAGCGGCTAATTCACCGGCAAGGTCGTCTTGAGAAGGGCCTCGTATCTTGCTACCGGAAAAACGGACTTCCTTCAGTTCAAAAAAGCTGTCTTCGCCAAGGCGGATTTTTTCCAACAATTCGCTGCGTGTGTACAGCATCTCAGCCCTCCGACCCTAAACGTTTCCAGCGCCGCGCAAATGCTTCGCGTCCACCTTCCATCACACGGCAAACCTCGCCGCGAACAGGCGATTCCTGCAACGCGCCGACTTGCTTGACGAAGCACTGTCCTTTCCCGAACTCCATGACATGTACTAATTCTGCATCACCGTTTACCACTACATTCGGGTTATGCGTGACGATGATGAGTTGGCGGCGCAGCTTGTTTTCCCGAATCTGCTGCACGATCAAGTCATAGATCAAATAGTTATCCAGATCATCTTCGGGTTGATCGAGCACGATGGGTTCATTACCGAACGCCAGCAGAAAAGCCAGCAACGCCGCCGAGCGCTGCCCCTGCGATCCTTGCTCGATAGAAACCCACTTCCCATCGTGCTGGTACTTGATCCGCAGATCATCTTCAGGAAACCAAGTCTGGATGTGATCCTTGAAGTCGGGTTTTTCATGTTTGCGCTGCAAGTAGTTGCGAAAATGCCCCCTGTAATCGGCGTCCAGTAGCCTTTGTTTGACGGTACTGATGGTTCTTTCCTTGTTGGCCTTGCCAGACTGCGCTAAATCGAATGCTATTCCGCTACAAGGTTCACCATCTTCGGACAACTGAAGAATATCTTCGGCGAAGCGTTCGTCAAGTACGTCGACCAAATTGCGCAACTCGCGCTCTATCCGTTTTGGGTCGAAACCGAAAGGCTCAACTGTGATCTTCACGTAACGATTGCCAGTCAGTGTCCTCTGGACAAAAGATTGACGCGCCTGCGTGATGTCTTTTCGTCTCTGTGTGAGTTGCACGCGCTGGTCTTCGATCTGCTGCGCTAGCACTTGTCGATCATCCTGCATCTTCTGAAGCGTCTTATTTTGCGCTTCCAGTTGCTGCCGTTCCTGTGTTAAGCGGTCAAAGGCTTTAGGATCGTCGACGCCTTGCGCCACGAGTTGCTGTTGTAGCGCGGTATATGCCTGTTGGGCCGCTTGAGTACGCGCCGTCCATTGCACAAACCGAGTATCTATCTGCAATGCCTCGAAGAGAGAACCCAATGTTTTTGCCTGCTCTCGTAAATTTGCACGAACCAGTTCCACCCGAGAGTCGATTTCCTTGCGCCAAGCCAGCAGATCGTCGTCCTGTTCGGTGAAGTACTGGCTGGGCCAATCGTCAAGCCCAATATGATCGGTTAAATCGGCGACCCTTTTCGCATCATCGTGTATTTGATCAAACAGAGACTTCATCTCTCTGATCTGATGCTGCGTCTGCGCGTAGTCGCGCAATACTGCCGCATGGTCGGTCTGAGACAATGCCTCCAGCTTTTTGGTGGTTTCTCCCAGTTTGCGCTCAACTTCGGATTTTCCGAGCAGCTTGCTGTCCAACTCGCGCAACCGGGCGCACAAGGTGAGAAAGGTACGTTTATTTTCCTCGAAAACCTGCCGTAGCGGCCCGACATTGGCGGCTTCGTCAATCATGGATAGCAAAGTCTGTCGCCCGCTACTGGCCAGTTCCGCAACCTGCCCTTGGGATAGAATCTGCACCGGAAATCGTGCTCTATTCACGTTTTGGCTGGGCGATGCTTGCCACTGCCCATCGTGCCACTCCTCAACCACTACGCCCTTCCCATTGAATGGGCACCGTAGTTGAAGTTGAGTTTTCTCGTGCCACCAGTACACTCGGATGACCGTATCTGCACCTATCACGTTTTTGTGAAAAGCATCGAACTGTGTACGTAATTCGTTTTGTTGTCCCAGCTCTTGGTAGCGCCCCATCGCCAACCGTAGAGCGTGTACCACGGTAGATTTTCCTGTACCGCGACCGCCAATAATCGCGTTAAAAAATGGCGAAAATGTCAGTTTTGCAGGCGTGCCATTCCCCATATAACGCATTTTCTTGATCTCAATTCCGGTAATCGCATCAACAGGTACCCGATACGGATCGAAAGAGCCTTCATCACTACGCCGAATCGACACGTCATTGCCGTCCAGCAGCGCTAGGCGCAACCCTTCGAGCGTTGGATGAGCCATCTTGACCCAAGTGAAACTTTCTCCTGGTTCGTTTGAATTCTTAAAAGAGTGGCAATCACTTCCAAGGACACGAGCAAGACGACGGGCAAGGTTCTCAGCCACCTGCGGCAAAGGGTTGGATAAGTCTTTCCACTCCACAGCCAGTAGACCTTTCACTTCCAGAGCCTGCTTTATCATCGTGGCGCTTAACGAACTTTGGCGCGTGTTTGGCTCCACACGGAGTAGTCCCTTGTCGTCATCAGCATGCGCTGGAATCGGAATCGCATTTGAATCGAGCACATCTTGAATAACCTGCTCCAGACTATGCTGAGTTTCAGCGTTGGTGTCACCCTTCGCTCCCTCATAGCCGACCCTGCCAAGTAGCGTATCAATGTCGCTGGTAGCTGCTGTGGGATCAAAGAGAGCGAGCAGATGCACGCCACCATTGGCCGAAATTTCCACACCTGGAAACAGCGTCAGTTCCCGAAACCCTGCAGGTGACTGCCCTTGTTCAGCCTGTATTTTCATCTGCTCATAGGCTTCCTTGAGTCTGTCGATCCATACCCCACTGTTGTGATCTGTGATAGCTACGCAGTCGATCTCCTTAGCCATGAACTTCAGCAGCCAGTCCTGCGGTTCCAGTTGCAAATCTTCCCTATGCCACGGCGTGTCATGCGAGGCAGGCGTATGGGTATGAAAATCGAATTTCCACCAGCGAGAACCCGGATAATCCGGGGATAATCTTTGCGCCATTGCTTGTTATCTCCTATCAAACATCCATCTCGGTATCGCGGCGAATCAGATCAAGCATGTATTCACTGGGAGCTTTGTAAAGTTCTGTCTCGTTTGCCACGCGGTTCACAAATTCAGTCAGAGTTTGAGATAAATGGGCATTGGTGCGCTCGGGCATATGGGAACCTCGCAGGGAATCTTTCATGCACCACTGTCGTATCAAATGGTGCGTTCGCCGCAAATATTACCCCATATAGTTGGATTTTTCTGCCTGGAAGGCCCAACCCTCAATCCCGATCCACCGCATAGGCCGACCATGCCTGCCGCGTGGTCATGGCTTCCAGTCGGTTGATGTTGATGTGATCGGGCAGGTTGGCGACGTAGAAGATCTGCTCGGCGATGTCTTCTGCCGTTAGCGGTTCGGTTCCACGATAAAGACGATTTGAGGCGGCCTGATCGCCCGTCCGGCAACGATACGCGCGTGCGTCCGAAACCGGATGTCGCGCCGGTAATGAAGATGGCTTTGTTCATTTCAGTTCCTCATGGGGAGGCAGCGCAAGACGCACCTGGCGCAAGGACACAAGAAGCTGTCTTTTACTTTACGCACCACAACACTTCATTTTGACACACCCGGCCCCCTCCGATACTGGATCGCCTCGGCCATGTGCATCGCGCCGGGGTGTTCATCGCCGCTCAGGTCGGCCAGCGTGCGCGCGACACGGAGTACGCGGTGGTAGGCGCGCGCCGAGAGATTGAGGCGGCGCATCGCCGCTTCGGCAAGCGCCGCGCCTGCGGCGTCGGGGGCGCACAGTTCTTCGACCCGTCCCGCTTCGAGCCGGGCGTTGGGCATGCCCTGACGGGACATCTGGCACTCGCGCGCCCGGATGACCCTGACGCGGACGGCGGCGCTCGATTCGCCCGCAGGCCGTCCGGCCAGATCGGAATAGGACACGGGCGGCACTTCGATGGTGAGGTCGATGCGGTCGAGCATCGGACCGGAGAGTCTCGCGTGGTAGTTGGCAACCTGGGCAGGCGTGCAGGTGCATGCGCGCGCCGGATGACCGGCGTAGCCACAGGGGCAGGGGTTCATCGCCGCCACGAGTTGGAAACGCGCCGGAAATTCGGCTCTTTGCCGGGCGCGCGATACGCAGACCGTCCCGGCCTCCAGGGGTTCTCGCATGGATTCGAGCACCCGGCGGTTGAATTCGGGAAGTTCGTCCAAAAAGAGGATGCCGTGGTGCGCGAGCGAGATTTCGCCGGGCATCGGAATACTTCCACCGCCGATCAATGCCGCAGCCGAAGCCGAGTGATGCGGGGAACGGAAGGGCCGCGCGCGCCAGCGCCTGACATCGAATCCGCCAATGATCGAATAGATGGCCGCGCTTTCCAGCGCCTCGTCTTCGTCCAAAGGCGGCAACAGCCCCGGCAATCGCTTGGCCAGCATCGACTTGCCCGTGCCCGGCGGGCCGTAGAAAAGCAGCGAATGCGCGCCGGCTGCGGCGACTTCCAGCGCGCGTCGCGCCTGGAACTGGCCGCGCACGTCGAGCATGTCGGGCGCATCGTCCTGCTCCACGCCCGACGCAGCGGGAACGGCATGAGGCTGGATGAGAGCCTGCCCGCTGAGATGGGCGCAGATTGCCAGCAGTGAATCCGCCGGCTGTATCGTCACTCCGCGCGCCAGGGCGGCTTCGTCGGCATTGATGCGCGGCAGGAACAAGGCTCTACCCGCCCGCCGGGCGGCCAGCGCGGCAGCCAGCGCGCCACGAATACCGCGCAGACTGCCGTCGAGCGATAGTTCTCCGCAGAATTCCTGTCCTTCGAGCGCGCGCGCCGGTATTTGCCTTGACGCCGCCAGGATGCCCAGCGCGATGGGTAGGTCGAACCGCCCGCCTTCCTTGGGCAGATCGGCAGGCGCAAGGTTGACGGTGATGCGGCGCTGTGGGAATTCGAACTTGGAAATCAGCAGGGCTGCCCGCACCCGGTCGCGCGCCTCGCGCACTTCGGTATCGGGCAGGCCGACGAGAGTGAAGGACGGCATGCCGTTGGCGAGGTGTACTTCGGCCATGACCTCGGGCGCGGCAAGGCCATCGAGCGCGCGGGTACGAACGAGAGCAAGCGTCATCTCAATCTCCATCCGGGTAAAAAGGATCGAGACGGATTATGACGAATTATTTACAAAAATGGAACGTCATTAACAGGTTGTTCAAAAACCCTATGAGTGCGCACAGATCGGCGAAGCGCCACTGTCATTCTGCGCGTAGCGAAGCGAAGTCGCAGAATCCACACACAGCATGGATCCTGCGACTTCGCGCAGGATGACAGGCTGTGGGTGTAGAGTTGCCCCATAAAATTATGCATATGTCACTATTTAAAAGGTGTACTGGCAGAGTTTTTGAGCAACCTGTTAAGAGAGCCGTGCTGCACGGTCTTCGTCTTGAACATTCAGTCTTCCGGAATGGCTTTGTCCAGTTTTTTCAGGGTGTCGTTCATACGTTTGACATTTTCCCAGATGCTGTGATCCAGCTTCAGCTTGCGGAAATTGACGGTAATCAGCGGAGACAAAACATTGTCGTAAAGCTGTTTCATCTCCTGGAGACTCTCGCCGAACGCCGTCATATCCGGTGCGGCAACGGTGATATCCGGCGCGGTAACGGTAATGTCCGGCGGGGTAACGGTGATGTTGGGTGGGGTAACGGTAATGTCCGGCGGCGTAACGGTGATGCTGGGCGGGGTAACGGTGATGTTGGGCTGGACGTCGATCCGGGGTTCCAGGCTTCCCAGGGTTTTTGCGAGCGAGGTCAGTCCCTTTTTCAGGATCTGCGCCGTTTCCGACTGCGTTCTCAGTTCGTCGACGGCGCGCGAGATGTCGAGCAGGGTGTTGGCGATGCGCTGGCTTCCGTCGGCATCGTCGCCGCCCTGTTTTTTGCGGCGCACGTATTCGTCACGAATTTCCTGCCAGCGCGTCCGCTCTTCACCGTCGAGACTACCGAGCAGTTCGGCAAGCTTCAACAGGTTCTCTTCCGCGCCGGTGGTGAGCGTCTGCGCTTCGCCGCGATAGTGGTCGCGCAGGAGCGAATCGAGCTCGCCCTCATCCATCAGCGGGGTAATGCGGGCGGCAAGCTTGGTCATGTTGCGGTAGCTGCCTTGCAGCCTGAACGGAGGCTCGACGCGATAGGCGTCCTGTTGCGCAGCCGATTCGATGTAGGCGAGGTTGACTTTCAACAACAGGTCGCGCGCGCGGAAGAGCCGCTGCATGAGAGAAACGAGCTCGTTCAACTCGGCAGTGCTGTAACCGTGCGCAAATTCGCTGCTGGCAACCGTTTCGCCTTCGGCCATGCGCACGAGCAGATGCACGTCCTTGGGGTCGCGTGAAGACAGCGGCAGCAGCACGGGATTGGCGGTGAGGCTGTTTTCGATATAGGAAAGGGCGAATAGCGCCTCGCGCCCGGAGAGCACGTCGCCGAGGTTGTAGATATCGGCGCGGTTGGCGAGCATGTCCGGAATCTTGAAGACTTCGCCGGACTCGGTGTAGGGGTTGCCGGCCATGACAATGGCAAAACGCTTGCCGCGCAGGTCGCACGTGTGCGGCTCTCCATTCCTCGTGGCCTCGATGCGGCGGGTGCCGTCGGCCAGGGCGATGAATTTTTGCAGAAACTCGGGATGGGTGTGCTGGATGTCGTCGAGGTAGAGCATGACGTTGTTGCCCATCAGCAGGCCGAGATTGAGTTTTTCAAGCTCCTGACGCGCGGCGCTGTTGGGCGCGGTCGATGGGTCGAGCGCGGTGATGCCGTGGCCCAGCGCCGGACAGTTGATGCGCACGAAGATCATGCCGAGGCGGTCGGCGATGTATTCCATCAGGGTCGTCTTGCCGTAACCCGGCGGAGAGATCAGGAGCAGCATGCCCATGCGGTCGCTGCGGCTGGCCTCGCCCGTGGCGCCGATCTGCTTGGCAAGGTTGTCGCCGACAATGGGCAAATATAGCTCGTCGATCAGGCGATTGCGCACGAAGGACGACAACGGCTTGGCCTGGAATTGTTCGAGGTGGAGCCGCCGTTTTTCGGCTTCGAGAATGCGATGGCGCACGGTTTGCAGTTCGGAAAAACCGGTGGCGACGACTTCGGTGTGGTGCAGGTAACGACGCCAGAAATCGTGCAGGTTGAGGGCAATGGCGCCATCCTGGATGCGCGGATGCTCACCCAGCAGATCATGCAGGGTGGTATCGAGGTCGGCGTTGACCCGCTCGCGCGCAAAGTCGACGGCGAAGCGCGTCGCGGCATCGTCGGCCCAGATCGCCAACTGCGGCTGGCTGGCGGTGGCGGCAAGCATCCAGTCCCGTACCAGCCTCCAACGCTCGACCGGCGCGGCTGCGTCAAGTTCGCGTTGCCAGGTGGCGAACTTGCTTTCGAGCCTTCTTTGCAGTTCGTTGGACAGATCGTCGGCAGCGGCGGCGATCAGCCAGCGCTCGCCGGAGTGCAAGGCGGCAAGCTGACGTACCAGGTAGCGGGCGGCCTGACGGCCAAGCCCGTCGCGGCCCGCGTCGAAGTCGAAGGCGGGGGCAAAGGCGGTCACTCCTTCGGCCAGCGTTTTTTCAAGACGCTTCTGACTGGCGCGCGCGCCGTACTGGGCGCGAATGCTCATGGCCGCCAGAGCCTGACGGGAGAAGGAGGCGCGTTCCTCGTCGCGGCAGCCGTAGTGCCAGTAAAGCATGGCAAGCGCCCGCGCGTCCGGCCCGTAGGAGAGAAGCCCCGCATCCGCCTGCATGGTGACGAGGGCAGCAAGGATGCGGGCGGCATCGACGTCGTGCACGCCTTTCTGGTAGCCCTCCTGGTAACGGGGAGCCGCCCAGGCGCGCAGCTTTTCGAGCAGGAGATCCTTGTCTTTATCGGCGCACAAGGCTTGCAGACCCTTCCAGTCGAGCGCGAGGTCTCCGGTCTCATCGGCGATGACTGCTTCCAGCAAGGTGCCGGCGAGGTATTCGGCGCGGTAGAAGTCGGGCGTCTCGGAAATCAGCAGTTGATCCCACTGGGCGCGGAAGCTCTCCAGTTCGGTATTGTGTTGCGGCGGCAGCGGGGCGTAGTAGTCGGTGCCGCTCAAGTGGAACTGCAACACGCCTTCGCGCGGCACCAGCGTCAGATCGAGCGCCTGACGGCTGATGGTGAAAGCGTGCTTGCCGAAACGCAACGTATTGCCGCCGTCGGACACGATCTCGCTCTGATCGCGTACCGAGCGGATGGCTTGATCGCGCGCGGTCTTGAGCTGTGTGTCGAGGTCATCGGCGCCGACGCCGTCGCCGAGATCGCGCAGGCTGGCAATCTGGTGACGCAATTTGCCGATCAGCGGATCGGAGGCGAAATAGCTGTGCAGTTGCGCGAGGTCGCTGAATTGCGCGACGCGGCGCGGGATGCCGGAGAGAATGCGCGTGGCGGCGTCGACGATGGCGCGGGTGCGGCGGCTCCTGGCATCGAGCAGGGTCTGCCGTTTGGCGAGGAGCGATTCATAGACGGTTTCGCGCTTGGCGGCGATGTCCGCGAGAAATTCCTCCTGCTCGGCGAAGCGGCCTTCGAGTTCTTCCAGTTGGGTCAACAGGCGCGTCAGGGCGTCATCGCACTTCTCTGGCGTGTCCGCCAGTTCGATGGCGTTTTCGAGCGACTGTCCGAAGAGTTTGAATTGCGCGCCGAATTCGGCGGCGGATTCCGTCGCGGACAGGCTGCGGCGACGATTCCTGGCCTCGGCGCGCAGGCGATTGATTTCGGCGTAAACGGCGGAGATGGTGTCGAGAATCCGGGTGCGCGTGACCGCGTCGCCGCCGGGCAGGTTGCCCACCTGTCCGGACAACAGGTCGAGCCCGGCGGCGGAAGCGTCGAGTTCGGCGAGTATTTTGGCGATGTCTTCGCTCGTTTCCGCCTTGCCGAGATGCTCTCCAATCCGGGCGAGTTCCCGACGGGTGCTGTCGAACGCTTTTTCATGCGACAGGAACGTCAACGCCTTTTCGCCCACGCGGTCGCTCTCGGCGGCGTATGCGGCGTCGAGAGCGCCGATACGCTCGGCGTCGGCGTAGCGCATTTCCAGCAGCAATTGCAGTTGTCCGCGCTCTCCACGCAGGCGATCGAGCGCGTGCACGAAATCTTCCGGCTTCTTCCAGATCGTCCCGGCAATTTCGGAGAGCAATTCCTGCTGACGGCCCTCGGCCTGATCGGTCGCGTGACGCGCGGCGCGGCGGATGCTTTCGACCTTTTCAAACTCGTCGAGCGTGTTCCTGGCTTCCTCCACGATGCTGTGCAGTTCGGCATCCATCGCCCCGGCTTCTGCGGTGTCGAGCCAGAAAAACGCATCCAGCGCGTCGGTACACTGGCGGATGATTCCCTCGTAAGCGGCGCGTGTCGGCACCTGTTCGCGCACGGCGCGGGCGATGGCCGTCAGCACGGCAATCCCCCTGACCAGTTCGGGATTGCCGATGCGTCCCCAGAATCCCTGCGCCGCGACGGTGTGGGTGACATGATCCTCGCCGAAGAAAGGGGTCTGCCAGAGTTGCATCGGGTGGTTGCGGGTCGGGTCCGGATTGTCGCCCTGGAAGACGAGGATGTGTCCGTTATCGAAACGCGCATATCCGTGGCAAAGAATGGGAGGCGAGAGGCTTCTTTCGATCAGGTTGTACGAAAAAAGCATGTATTGCCCGTCTTGTGGCTGGTAGAAGACGTAGAGCACGTCTTCGCCGTTGGGCGAGCGCACCATGCGCTTGAAGCGCGACGTGGCGGCGAGGGCTTCGGGCAGGTCGAACGCCTTGGTTTCGCCCGATTGCAGGTAATAGCCGCCAGGGAAGATCAGGCCGTGATCCTCCGGCAACTGCACGCAGGACTGGCCGATGGCGTCGATCCGGGTCACGGTGTTGGTGCGGGCATTGAAGACGAGGTAGCGATCGTTCTTTTCCCGGTAGGGGCGCACCTTCAGAAGGATCAGCGACCCGAGCTGTGCATAGGCGACTTCTGCATCGGCGAGCGCCTGATTCTTGTCCTCGACCGGCTCGGAATAAATGCCCAGGCCCGTCTCGGTGTTGTTTTCGATCTTGACCGTCAGCGCGCCGCGTACGGTTTCGACGAAGACGGTGTCCAGGATGTTGATGTGGGGATGGCGTCCGCTCACATGTTGTTCGCGCGTACAAACCGTCCATTCGAAATCGTGCGTGGGCGGCAGGGCGATTTCGCGTTCGCCGCGATTGTCGATGTAGTGGAGGCTGCCGTCGTTTTCCAGCGACCAGCGGAACACCCGCTGGTCGGTCAACTTCTCTCCGATCTGAAAGGCCGCGAAAAGCTTGTGCTGATGCACGCGCAATTGCGTGAGGCTCGCCTGCTTGTAATAGGTATAAAGCTCGCGGAAATCGGCAACGAACCGGGGATCGTCGAGAAAGGTTCCGGCCAGCGGCACGGGTTCCAGTTCCTCGACGTGCTCCGCGTTCTCATGCAGGCGGTAGAGCGAAAACACGTCGCCGACCATCGTTTCCCTGCGCAGGCCGATGAAGACGTTGTAGCCGAACAGGAGCAGGTTGCTACCGATGCGGGTCAGATCGCGGGCCACGCAATTGTTTTCGGTACGCGCGCGCGTGCGCAGGATCAGCGATTGCGTGGCGCGACCGAATTCGGCCAGCCGCGCTTCGTTCAATGCCTGCGTTTTCTGAAGCAGCCGAACGCCTCGATCCGAGAGGCGTTTTTTCAGGAGATCGTAACTGCCGCTCTCGGCAACGAGGGATTCGGTGGCGTCGGTTTCGGGAAGGTTGGACATGACGTGAATTTCCGGATTCTGGATGGATCGGACGGTTCAGGGCTCCACGGGGAAGCCCTTCCGCCGACAAGAGGGGGACACGCCGCCTGGGGCGGCCTCTCCTTATTTCTCTTTCCCGAATTCATCCATCAGCGTCTTCAGCGCCGCCTTCTGTTCGGTGCTGCCTTCCCGCGTTATCTTGCTCACCAGCGCGGCAACGGAGAGGTTCTGCGCGTTGCCGGATGCGCTACCCAACGCCCCCAGCAGGCCCTTGATGTCATCGACCATGTCGCGTTTGCCGTTCAGGCGGTCGCTCAGGCCGACCTTCAGCGTGTTGCTCTTGCTGATGGCGCCGTCGATGCCCTTGCCGACCGCCAGGGCATTCACGAAGCGTTCGAAGTACTCGCTGTCGCCGCCCACGATGTCGATGTTGGCGCTACCCATCGCCGCACTGAGCACTTCGGCCTGTTCGCGGGCGATGTTGCTTTGCGCCTCGATGGCTTTCAGGGTCTCGGCATGGGTGCGTTCGAGTTGCATGCGGAATTCTTCATGGGCGCGGGTGTCGGGGCTCATGGCCGTCATGGCATCGAATTTTTCCTTCAGACCCCTGGCTTCCGCAGAGAATCGGAGCGCGATGACATCCGCTTCGGCCTGGCCGACGCTGGCGATGGCCTGCGATTCCGCTGCGCGCACGTTGACCTGTGCCATGCCTTGTCTTTCCTCGGCATCGGCATCGGCAATCTTTACCTTGACTTCGGCCATGCCCTGCTTCTCTCTGGCCTCTGCGGTCGCCTGGCCGACGCTGGCGATGGCCTGCGCCTCCGCCGCGCGCACGTTGACCTGCGCCATGCCCTGCTTTTCCTCGGCTTCGGCATCGGCGATTTTCACCTTGGCTTCGGCAAGGCCGTGCTTTTCCGTCGCGTCGGCATCGGCGATTTTTACCTTGGCGTCGACCATGCCCTGCTTCTCCACGGCGTCTGCGGTGAACAGCAATACCCTGGCTTCGGCAAGCCCTGGGGCGGCGGCAATGGCTTCCATTCCTTCGGCTTCGCGCTTTTTCGCTTCCGCCGCCTTTTCGGCAACCTTCAACTTGGCTTCGGCCAGCGTCAGTTCCTCGGCGGCCTTGAAGTGGGCGCGGCGCTCGGAGGCTTCGGCTTCCTTGATGTCCTTGATGAGCTTTTCCTCCGCCGCGCCTTCGGCGGTGATGATGACGGATTTCTTGATCCGGTCGGCCTCCGCGACGACGCGCACTTCCTTGATGGCCTCTTCCTGCTCGGCCACCGTGCGCTCGACGCTTACGCGCTCGCGGATCACGTCGGCGATGGCCTTCTTCTGGATTTCTACGGCGCGATCCTTGTCGATCTGTTGCAGGGTGACTTCCTTCTCGCGGTCGACGATTTCCAGTTGCCGGGCGCGGGTGACCTTTTCCTCTTCCACTGCCACGACGCGCATGCGGTTGAGCTCCGCCACTTCCTTCTCGCGGATGGTATTTTCCGTCTGCACGGCAATGAGTTGTTCGGCTTGCAGGCGCGCCTGCTCCGCCCTGGCATGCTCTTCGGATTCGATACGGCTGGCTTCGGCTGCCTCGCGTGCCTTTATCGTGGCGATTTCGCGCTGTTGCTTGAGTTCGGCTTCGGCCTGTTGACGCTCAAGCTCAATAATCGCATTGCGTGTATCGACATCCTTTTTCTTGATCTGCGCTTCTTCGTTGCGCCTGTATTCATTGGTGCGCACGTTCTCCTGCGCCGTGAGATCGGTGATTTTCTTGATCCCTTGCGCATCGAGGATGTTATCCTTTTTGAGTTTTTCAAGCGGTGTCTGCTCTAGTTGGTCGATGGCGGCATCGACCAACTCGTAGCCGGAAAGATCCGTGCCGATCTGGCGCTTGATCTCGTCGCGGAATTTGTCGCGCTCCTGGTAGAGGTCGACGAAATCCAACGACCTGCCGACGGTTTTCAGGGCTTCCGAGAACTTGGCGGAGAACAGTTCTTCCAGCGTTTCCCTGTTGGAAGCGCGCGCGCATCCGATACCCTGCGCTACCCGCAGCACATTCTCTGCGGTCTTGTTGACCTGCACGAAGAAGGTCACCTTGATGTCGGCCCGAATGTTGTCCCGGCAGATCAGGCCATCTCCACCGGTTCGATCTATCAAGATGGTCTTTCGGGAGATGTCCATCATCTCCGCCTTGTGGATGATCGGATACACCATGCGCCCGGTGAAGGTGACATCCGGCTCGCTCCGGGTCGTATTGACGATCATGGCATATCCCTGCTCGACCTTGCGATAGAACTTCGAGAAGAGCGAAAACACGCCGAAGATGAAGAAGACGATACTGCCGATTGCAACGGCTACGACAACCAGGTTGGACTCCATTTCATTTCCTTTTCAAACGGTGGAAAGCTACAAACAAACGGGTGGAAAGTTACGAACTCTTTTCTGCAATGCGGTAAATCCCGGCGACCCTGTCGTATTCCGTGATGAGGGCCGTATCGCCGCGCTTCAGGTTGTTGGGCGTGGCCGCAACGACGCTGATGTGATAGCCCGCGCCACGCGCCGACACCTCGGCCTGACCGAATTTTTCATCGACGGAACCGGTCAGCACCACACATTCCTGACCGACCAGAGAGGCGTTGGAAATGGCGTTGTGCGTGACGAAAAGCCGGCGCATCGGGCGCACACAGAGCGCCGTGCCGGGAATGGCAAGCGCGAATGCGCCGACGAGCACACAGGAGGCGGCGACGAAACGTAACAGCCCCTCCGGGAAAAAGGTAAGCGCCCAGGGTGCCGCAAGGCTGCTGGCGACCCAGGCAAACAACGTGAGCAGGCTGATCACCACCGAAAACGGCACACCGCTCAAACCGAGCGCGACGAGATAGCTGGCTAGCGTGCTCATCGTCGCTGGCGAATCGCCCGTGCCAGTGTTGGCCCCCGGTATTTCCGCCTCGAGGTAGTGCCCCGTTTCCGGCGCAAGGTCGATGTCGATGTCGAGATCGACATCCAGATCCATCTCGATGTCGACCTCCAGGTCCGGCCCGGTACTCTCGAAATCCACGAGACCGATGATGGCGAACGTCCAATACACCAGCCCCACGCCAAGGAGGATCGTGTAGATGATGGTCGGATAACTCAGGATGACTTCAAAGAAGCCCATGACGGTTCCTTTTTCTCAACATAAAAATCCACGGATGGCGGCTTGCTCATGCGTCGCCCCGTTGTCTGGCAAAATCAATCAGTTCCTGCGTGACACGTTCCTTGATGGCCAGGTGGTCTTCGGCGGAAAGCTCGTACCGTGTCGCCAGTGCTTCGTAGTCTTCCGGCGCCAGGGTAACGGTGAGCCGGGGCCGCTTGGGGCAGCCGCTCATCGCCAGACCCAGAAGGCTGCGGATCTGGTCGGAGTTCGAGAGGTTGTTCTCGAACGCGGCCCGACGTACCGCTTCCAGCACGGCGGCCTCGACGTCGAACGCCACCTGCACCGCATGCAGATCCGTATCCGTGCTCCGACGGCGTGCAGGTTTCAGGTCCGTCATGTTTTTTCCGCCGCCGCACGGGTACGGAGATGCTTTATTACTTTTACTTTCCAATGTACTTCGATTCGTTTTTGTATGGACTGCATTTTGCTTCCAGGCATAGGTTTGCAAAGATGAAGCCGTGTAACGATAGCAATTCCGACATAAAATGTCGAGACTTATTGTGAAAAAAAATGAAACTTCCGTCACAAGGAAGAGGTCATACCGCATCGACTCTCTGCACGCGACCGAAAAGCGCCTCTCCGCGCTTCCTGTCGATAACGCCTTCCATGATCGAAGCGAAGTGGCGTATATGACAAACGCGGATATTCCATTTACCAGTCTGCACTAAAATTCTTATAAACTCGTAGGTTGGGATGAGCGCAGCGAATCCCAACAGCAGCAGCATTTTGTTCCCATATGTTGGGATTCGCTATGCTCATCCCAACCTACAGTGCTTCACTAAAATTCTTATAAGAATATAGAGTTATATATTCATTTTATATCAATTTTTTTGATTGAATAAATGAATAAGCATTACAAAAATCTTTCGCAAGATGTGTGTGAAAAGTTACGCTTATATTGTTTAGATTGTCGAAACAAATTGTGCGCATTTTGCTCACACTGCAATGCAAAACGGTCATTAGTTGCAAAGGGAGAGTCGAGTGAAGGTCAAGCACAAAGTCGTCATTCTTTCCGTAATCGGAGCACTGGGTATGTTGTTCATTGCAGCGATCGGCATGTATTCGCTTGAATTGGATGAAAAAACATTCAGAGAAGTGGATGAGGTCCGGATGCCCAGGGTGGATTACCTGCAACGTCTTCGCGGAGCCGTCCATCACATCACACGGCGCGATTACGAGATATTGTCCAGTGAAGTGCTGGGTTTCGAGGAACAGAGGGCCGAACTGCTACGCCTGAGACCTCTCGCACAGGCGTCCCATGCCGAAGCCCTGGAGGCGATTCGGGGATTCGAGGAAATACCTTTTCTCGATGAGGCCAACAAGGTGGAGTGGTTGAAATTCAAGCCGCTATGGGAGGAGTGGTTCAGGCACAACCTGTCGCACCTGAATGCGCTGGATTCGGCGCTCGCCAATCCGTCGGAGGCGGCATTCCAGCAAGTCTACCGGCTCGTTCGGGACGGCAACAAGGTTCGCTACAGCCGGGCAATTCAGTTACAGACGGAAATGGATGATCTTGCGGTTGCGCAGAGGAGAATCATCAAAGAGGCTCTCGCCAACGCGGAGTCCTCGAATGCGTTCGACACCAGGCTCATGATTTCGGTTTTCATGCTTGCCGTCATGGTTCTGGTTTTTTACTCCTTCTCGATCATGCGGTATGCGATCAGGCCCCTGAATCGGGCGCGGGACATGATTACCGAGGTGGAAAAGAACCTCGACCTCACCCTGCGCCTGGGGATCGACTCCAGGGACGAAATCGGTGAGTTGAGCCAGTCTTTCGATCTCATGATGGGCAAG
>WRNU01000034.1 GCA_009776435.1 Betaproteobacteria bacterium
CGCAAGGCCGTGACCAACAACCCTGAAGTCCAGGCCCGCTGGCATGGATATCTGGCTGCGACTGCGGAGCGGGATGTTGCGCGTGGTGGATATCTTCCACGCATCGACCTGAATGCCGGCATCGGACACAGATGGCGCAAGGACCCCAAGCAATCCAGTGATGACTGGAATTATGGCGGGGCCGGGCTGGATCTCAGGCAGATGATTTACGATGGCTTTGCCACGAGCAGCGAGGTCAAGCGCATGAACTACACCCGTCTCATGCGCTATTACGAGTTACTCGATGCTTCGGAGGAAACCGGTCTCGAGGTCGTGCGCGCCTATGCCGACGTTCAGCGGCAACGCGAACTGGTCGAGCATGCCAAGGCGAACTATGCCGCCCACAAGCAGCTTCATGACAGGCTCAATGAGCGTACTGGAGCGGGCATATCCAAACGGGTTGACCTCGATCAGGCAACCGGGCGGTTGGCGCTGGCGGAATCCAATCTGCTGACGGAACTCTCGAACCTGCACGATGTCAGTGCGCGTTATCAGCGTCTGGTCGGCGATGTGCCGCCTGATACGATGCCGCCGATTGCGGCCGACTTCAATAACGTGCAACTGCCGGAGAACGTCGTTGCCGCATTGAACGTGGCTTATGTCAGCAATCCGGGGTTCAATGCCGCGATCGAAAACGTGCGCGCCAGCCTGTCCAATCGGGATGTGGCCCGTTCCAACTATCATCCCAAGCTCGACCTGCGTGCAAGCACGGGAGTTGATCGCAACATCAACAATATCGATCCCGACACCAATTCCGCCGGTCTCAAGGGCAACAGGCGTGAGAGTTCGGTTGAGTTGCAGTTGAACTTCAACATCTTCCGTGGCGGTTCCGATGCGGCCCGCGTCCGTCAGGCAAGCCAGGAAATCGAACAGGCCAGAGACTTGCGCGAAAAAGCCTGCCGCGATTTGCGTCAGACCCTGTCGATTGCCTATCAGGATACCCGCAGCCTGAATGAGCAACTCGTCTATCGTGAGCAGCATTTCACGATGACCGAGAAGGCGCGCAACGCCTTCCGCGATCAGTTCAACATCGGGCAACGCACGCTGCTTGACCTGCTCGATACCGAGAACGAGTACTTTGTTTCTCAACGGGCCTACACGTCCGCGCGTTATGACCTGCTGGTTGCGCAGGCCCGCACCCTGGCAGGGACGGGGCAGTTATTGCGCACGCTCGGGGTTGTTCGTGAAGACTTGCCTACGCCGAAGGAAATCGGCCAGGATCGTGAAACGGTCAGTCCGGCGGATATGTGCCCGGCTGATGCGCCCGTTCAGGTCGAAGTCGAAAAGGGAAGGCTGGGGGCTCGCTGAACCCGGCATCGTGTAGACATAGGCCGGGTTCGCGCGAGGTGTGAACCCGGACAAAAAAAGCGCAACCTATTCGGTTGCGCTTTTTTTTCACGCTCTCTGGAGTCCGGCTTTCCACGACTTGGGAGTATTGGCAGCAAGGTGCTATAATATAAAGCTTCTCTTCGCGGAACTTTCCGGGGAGAGCAAATTCGCACGCCGAATCGATCAGGGTGCGCCGTCCTTGAATGCGGTCGGTGTCACTGGCAGGAGTTGATATTTTCTCCTGCCCGATCCGGCGGAGGTCAAACCCTGAAAACCGGAGTTACATGAATGTCAGTCACAATGCGCCAGATGCTTGAAGCAGGCGTCCATTTTGGTCACCAGACCCGTTTCTGGAACCCGAAGATGGCCCCGTACATCTTCGGGCATCGCAACAAAATTCACATCGTCAATCTCGAAAAAACGTTGCTGAAATACAACGAGGCGATGGATTTCGTGCGCCGGCTTGCGACCAAGCGCGGCACGGTTCTCTTCGTGAGCACCAAGCGTCAGGCGCGCGAGATTCTCGCTGGAGAAGCACGCCGCGCCGGGATGCCGTTTGTCGACGAACGTTGGCTCGGCGGCATGCTTACCAACTTCAAGACGGTCAAACAGTCGATCAAGCGGCTCAAAGAGTTGGAAACGATGATCGAGGACGGCTCGATCGAGCGCCTGTCCAAGCGCGATGCGCTGATGATGCGCCGCGAACTGGAAAAACTGAACAAGGCGATCGGCGGCATCAAGGACATGGGCGGGTTGCCTGACGCGCTGTTCGTGATCGATGTCGGCTATCACAAGATTGCCATTACGGAAGCGCAGAAACTGGGTATCCCGGTGGTGGCGGTGGTCGATACCAACCATTCGCCCGATGGCGTGGACTACGTGATTCCCGGCAATGACGACTCTTCCCGCGCCATCCGCCTCTACGCCCGAGGTGTGGCCGATGCCGTGTTGCAGGGCCGCAGTCAGGTGCAAATGGAAATCGTCGAGGCAGGCAACGAGGAATTCGTCGAAGTCGAGGAAGAAGTCGACCCGCCCGAAGCCTGATTCCATAGCCGGATCGTTGCGGCGGGTATATCCCGCCGTTGTTGCAAGAACACGGGTCTCGCGCAATCTTCGCCATTTATGGCGGAGTCAAGCGAGACAAAGCGTAACAGGGAGCCGTAGGCTCCCCAAGACCGTATCGAGGAATCCCCTGCCTTCAGGCAGGGGTGACTCATAATGAGTAGTCAAGGAGTTAGCATGGCGGAAATTACCGCGAGCATGGTCAAGGAATTGCGCGAGAAAACCGACGCGCCGATGATGGAGTGCAAGAAAGCCCTGTCAGAAGCCGACGGGGATCTGGTCAGAGCCGAAGAAATCCTGCGGGTGAAACTGGGCAACAAGGCGACGAAGGCCGCCGCCCGCATCACCGCAGAGGGCGTGGTGGCCGTCCATATCTCGAATGACGGCAAGCTGGGCGTGATCCTGGAAGGCAACTGCGAAACCGATTTCGTTGCCAAGAACGACGATTTCATCGCGCTGGTCAGGGACGCTGCCGTATTGGTGGCGGACAAGGCGCCTGCCGATGTGGCCGCGCTTTCGACGCTGCCGATGGGCGAGGGCACGGTGGAATCGACCCGTACCGCGCTGGTGGGCAGAATCGGTGAAAACATGACCTTGCGCCGCTTCGAGCGTGTCGAGGCCAGGGGATCGCTTCATTTTTACGTCCACGGTGGCGCGAAGATCGGTGCGCTGCTCGACCTGGTCGGCGGCGACGCGCAACTGGGCAAGGATTTGTCGATGCACATCGCCGCTTCCAAGCCGAAGGCGCTGGATGCCAGCGGGGTGGATGCCGCCCTGATCGACAGCGAACGCCGTATCGCCATCGAGAAGGCGCGTGAATCCGGCAAGCCCGAGAACATGCTGGAAAAAATCGCCGAAGGCACGGTGCAGAAGTTCCTCAAGGAGGTCACCCTGCTCAATCAGGTTTTCGTGAAGGCCGAAGACGGCAAGCAGACCGTGGAACAACTGCTGAAGGCCAGGGGCGCAACGATTGCAGGCTTCACGCTTTACGTGGTCGGCGAAGGAATCGAGAAGAAGAGTACCGATTTCGCTGCCGAAGTGGCCCAACAGGCCGCGGCGGCTGCCGCTGCGCAGAAGCAGTAAGCACGAGAACCGTCCATCATGTCTGCCGCGTCCTATTCTCGCATCCTGCTCAAACTCTCCGGTGAAGCCCTGATGGGGGAGGACAGCTACGGCATCAATGAAGCCGTGGTGTCGCGCATCGTCTCGGAGATTGCCGAGATCACGCGCCTGGGTGTGCAGGTCGGGGTCGTGATCGGGGGCGGCAACATCTTTCGCGGCATGGCGGGCGCGGCAGGCGGCATGGATCGCGCCACTGCCGACTATATGGGCATGCTCGGCACGGTGATGAACGCCATGGCGCTTGCGGACGCAATGCAGCGCGCGGGTTTGCCTGCCCGTGTGCAATCGGCGCTGCGGATCGACCAGGTGGTCGAGCCTTACATCCGGGATCGCGCCATTCGTCACCTCGAATTGGGGCGAGTGGTCATCTTCGCCGCAGGCACGGGCAATCCGTTCTTCACCACCGATACCGCCGCTGCTCTGCGTGGAACCGAAATCGGCGCGCAGATCGTGCTCAAGGCCACAAAGGTGGATGGCATCTACACGGCCGATCCCAAGAAAGACCCCACGGCGCGGCGATTCGCGCGCATCAGCTTCGATGAAGCCATCGGTCGCAGCCTGGCCGTGCTCGATGCCACTGCGTTCGCGCTGTGCCGTGACCAGAAACTGCCGATCAACGTTTTTTCAATCTTCAAACCCGGAGCCTTGCGCCGCGTCGTCATGGGCGAGGACGAAGGCACATTGGTTCATTCCTGATGATTTATTTCTGAGGTTTTCGCGATGATTTCCGAACTCAAGAAAACGATTGAATACAAGATGCAGAGGTCGATCGATACGCTCAAGCACGATCTCATCAAGATACGGACGGGGCGCGCCCACACGGGACTGCTCGATCACATCCAGGTGGAGTATTATGGAAGCATGGTTCCGGTCAGTCAGGTGGCCAACGTCACCCTGATCGATGCCCGCACCATCGGCGTGCAGCCGTGGGAAAAACCGATGGTGGCGAAAGTGGAAAGGGCGATCCGTGATTCTGACATCGGGGTGAATCCGGTCAATGTCGGCGAAATCATCCGGGTTCCGATGCCGCCGCTCACTGAAGAGCGCCGCCGTGAACTCACCAAGATCGTCAGGCACGAGGGCGAGGCTACCAAGATTGCCGTGCGCAATTTGCGGCGCGATGCCAACCAGCAACTCAAGGACGCTGTCAAGGACAAGACCATTTCGGAAGACGATGAGCGGCGGGCCGAGGAGAGCATCCAGAAGCTCACCGATCACTATGTTGCCGAGATCGACAAGCAGCTTGCCCAGAAAGAACAGGAACTGATGCAGATTTGATCTGCCGGACAATCCCGGTTACACCGGGCGCATGAGGAGAATCTCCGATGGTGCCTCTAGCCTTTATCAGTTCCACCCAGACCGTACCCAATCTGAACAAGGTTCCTCGGCATATTGCCATCATCATGGATGGCAACGGGCGCTGGGCGCGCAAGCGTTTTTTGCCCAGGGTGGCCGGGCATAGCCGTGGGGTGGAGGCGGTGCGTGGGACGATCCGCGCCGCCATCGAGCGCGGGGTGGAATACCTGACGTTGTTTGCGTTCAGTTCCGAGAACTGGCGGCGGCCTGTCGAAGAAGTCTCTTTCCTGATGCAGTTGTTCATCAAGTCGCTGCAAAAGGAAGTCAGCCGCCTGCACGAGAACGGCATCCGTTTTCGCGTCATCGGCGACCGTTCGCGCTTCGAGCCGATATTGGTCAAGGCCATCGCGGCGGCCGAAGAACTGACGGCCAACAATACCCGCCTGCACTTGACCGTAGCCGCCAACTACGGCGGGCGTTGGGACGTGCTCTCGGCGGTCAATCGCGTGCTCGCCCGGCAGCCGGGACTGACCGGGATAAGTGAAGAGATGATCAACGATGAACTGTCGATGAGCTTCGCGCCGGAGCCCGATCTGTTCATTCGTACCGGGGGAGAGCAACGAATCAGCAACTTCCTGCTTTGGCAATTGGCGTACTCGGAGTTTTTCTTCACAGATGCCTTGTGGCCGGATTTCGACGGGAAACTGCTCGACCAGGCCATTGCTTCCTACCAGGAGCGCGAGCGCCGTTTCGGGCGCACCAGTGAGCAATTGACCGTCTCGAAGGGTGGTGAAGTGGAGCGTCATGCTTAGGGAACCCCTGCATAACGCTGCATCCACTGCTTGTCATCCTGCGCGAAGTCGCAGGATCCATGCGGTGCGTGGATTCTGCGACTTCGCTTCGCTACGCGCAGAATGACAGGAGGGGCTGTGCAGGATGCTTAGAACGCGAATTGTTACGGCGGTTGTGCTGTTGTCAGGGCTGCTGGCGGCGCTCTTTTATCTTCCAACACTGGTGTGGGCGGGTTTTTGCGCGTTGATCTGCGCGCTTGCGGCTTGGGAGTGGGGAGGGCTTGCGGGGTGGAGCAGGAATGCGCGGATCGTTTATGGCTTCGTTTTGGGATGCCTGTGTTTTGTGCCTGTGTTTCTTATGTTGGTTGTTTTAAGGGAGGCGAGGCTTGGAACTACTGAGGGAGCGGTTTTTGTGTTTCTTTTGCTGTTCCTTTTGGCGCTCTTTTTGTTAGCAGGGTTCTTCTGGCTGTTGGTCGTGCCATTATGGTTGTGTCGCAAGTGGCCATTGCGTGGCTGGGCTACAGCATTGGTCGGGATCATTGTGCTGGTTCCGGCTACGCTGATTTTCATTGCGCTACGTGAAAGTGATGATGTGCCTTTGGCACTGCTTATAGTATGTGCGCTGGCCTGGGTGGCCGATATTGCGGCCTATTTTTCCGGGCGAATGTTCGGCGGTAAAAAGCTTGCACCCAACATCAGCCCTGGCAAGACATGGGCGGGTGCGATTGGTGCAGTAATTGGCGTCTTGGTGTATTGCAATGTGGTCTTGTTTGTGGCGGGGTCCGGCGAAAATAATATGTCCTTCGTAACCGCGATAGAGAATCCATTGTTGCTTCAACTCGTGTTTATCGGCTTGGCCGTCTGGAGTATCATTGGAGACTTGTTTGAATCGTTACTCAAACGCCAGGCAGGCGTGAAAGACAGCAGTAATCTTCTGCCTGGACATGGCGGTATTCTCGACCGGGTTGACAGTCTGGTTTCGACTTTGACGCTGCTAGGTTTTATTATTGCCTTGAAAATAGTATTTTCCTGACTTTTTCCTGGCAAAATATCTGAATTACATGCCCGCAGCTTCTCCCCAACAACTCACCCTCCTCGGCGCGACCGGCTCGATTGGCGCAAGCACGCTCGATGTCGTCTCCCGCCATCCGGGGCGCTATTCGGTTTTTGCCCTGACCGCGCACCGCGCAGCGGATCGTCTCGCCGAACTGTGCCTGCGGTTTTCCCCGCGCTACGCGGTGATGACGGACAGGCACGCGGCGAAGAAATTGAGGGATTTATTGCAGGCCGGGCATTGCGCAACCACGGTGCTCGAAGGCGAGCAAGCCCTGTGCGAAGTGGCCCGCGCCCCAGAGGCGGACGTGGTGATGGCGGCCATCGTGGGGGCGGCAGGACTCGAGCCGACGCTGGCCGCCGTCGCCGCAGGAAAGAAGGTGTTACTCGCCAACAAGGAAGCCCTGGTGATGTCCGGCCAGCTTTTCATGGATGCGGTGGAGACCTCCGGCTGCTGCCTGGTCCCGATCGACAGCGAACACAACGCGATATTTCAGTCCTTGCCCGGAGATTTTCGGCAGCATCCGGAAGCGATACGACGCATTCTGCTCACGGCCTCGGGCGGGCCGTTTCTCGATACTTCGCCCGAGAGGCTGGAAACGGTCACGCCGGAGGAGGCGTGCGCTCACCCGGTCTGGTCGATGGGGCGTAAAATCTCGGTCGATTCCGCAACCATGATGAACAAGGGGCTGGAAGTGATCGAGGCCCGCTGGTTGTTCGGCGTGGCTTCCGGCCAGATCGAGGTGGTCATCCATCCGCAAGGTATCATTCATTCGATGGTCGATTACATTGACGGTTCTGTACTGGCTCAACTCGGCAATCCCGACATGCGAATCCCGATTGCCAATGCCCTGGCCTGGCCGGAACGGATTGACTCGGGCGCCGGCGCGCTCGATCTTTTCGAGGTTGCAGCGTTACGTTTCATGCGTCCCGATTTTGAGCGATTCCCCTGTCTTCCTCTGGCTTACCAGGTGCTGGAGGCGGGCGGCTCGATGCCCGCTGTGCTCAATGCGGCCAATGAAGAGGCCGTGGCGGCTTTCCTGGATGGGCGGTTGGGGTTTTGCCGCATTGCCGATGTGATTGCGGCGACGCTGGAACGCGATGGGTGGCCGGGGATTGAGACACTGGAAGCGGTGCTGGAGGCTGACGCGCGCGCGCGCAGCCTCGCCTGCGAAGAAATCCGCAAACGAGGTGCGAAATGAGTTTTTTTGTGGGTTATATCGTCCCGTTTATCATCGCCCTCGGGGTGTTGATACTGATTCATGAATTGGGGCATTACCTGGTCGCTCGCTGGTGCGGGGTCAAGGTTCTGCGGTTCTCGGTCGGCTTCGGTCGTCCGTTGCTGAAGGTCCAGGGATCCGATGGAACCGAGTGGGTACTGGCGGTTTTCCCGCTCGGCGGCTACGTCAAGATGCTTGGCGAAGGTGGCGGCGATGAGG
Source organism: Betaproteobacteria bacterium (assembly GCA_009776435.1). Taxonomy (GTDB): domain Bacteria; phylum Pseudomonadota; class Gammaproteobacteria; order Burkholderiales; family Rhodocyclaceae; genus WRNU01. The sequence continues at coordinate 8,132 of WRNU01000034.1, forward strand.
TCGAAGAGCACGAATCGCACCGGGCCTTCAATCGCCAGTCGGTCGGTCGGCGTTTTGCCATTGTGGCAGCCGGGCCGGTTTTCAACCTGTTGCTGGCCGTCGCTTTGTACTGGGGGGTGTTTGTAGGCGGTAGCGATGAGCTGCGGCCCCTGATTGCGCCAGCCGAAACGCAATCCAGTCTCGCGCGTGATGCGGGTGTGCTCGAGGGCGACCTGGTGCTGAGCGTCGATGGCAACAAAATCAAGAGTTGGCAGGATTTGCGTTGGGCGTTGCTGCGTCACGCAGTCGACCGTAGTGAGGCGCACCTGCTGGTGCGTACGCGCACGGGCGATGAGGCAGTACGGGTTCTCGATCTGCGGAATTTTTCCTTCGACGAGACAGACGAGTCAGAGGAGGCAGGCAGGAAGGATCCTGTTTTTCGCATGGGTTTGCGTCCGGCCTCGGTTCCTGCGCTCATCGCGCACGTGGAGGAAGACGGTGCGGCGGCCAGAGGCGGTTTGATCGATGATGATGAAATCGTCGCCATCGATGGCGAGCCGATGAACCTGATCCGTGAAGTCGTCGAGGTCATACACGCCACGCCCGGACAGACGCTGATGTTCACCGTGCGACGGGGTGAGGAAGAACGGACGTTTTCTGTTGCCGTGGGTGAAAAACGGATTGGAGATGACGGGGCAGTCGGCTTCATCGGCGTGCGTTTCGATACTTCCGCCCTGTATGCCAGAGTGAGTTACGGGCCATCCGATGCCATGGCGCGTGCCGTGAGTCGAACCTGGGAAACCAGTACGCTGACCCTGAAGTCCATCGGTCAGATGATTCTCGGCAATATTTCGGTGAAGAATATTTCCGGGCCGATCACGATTGCCGACATTGCCGGAAAATCGGCTCAGCATGGGCTGGCGTCTTTCATCCATTTCCTGGCGTTCATCAGCATCAGCCTTGGAATTTTGAATTTGCTGCCCATTCCAGTGCTCGACGGCGGACATTTGCTGTATTATGCGGTAGAGTTTATCAAGGGTAGCGCGCTCTCTGATCGTTTCATGGAGTTGGGTCAGAAAGTCGGCATGGTAATCCTCCTCATGCTGATGGTGTTTGCCCTTTTTAACGACATCAACCGTCTGATCTTCTAATATCCGCATGTCATACAAACGCCTTGTCGGGCTCCTTGCTGCCCTTTCTGTTTCCTTGCCAGCCCTGGCTTTTCAACCGTTCGTGGTCAAGGATATCCGGGTGGAAGGCTTGCAACGCACCGAGGCAGGGACGGTATTCAATTACCTGCCCGTGAAAGTGGGCGACGTGTTTGACGAGGCCCAGGCAAGCGAGGCCATACGCGCCCTGTTCGATACCGGCTTTTTCCGGGATGTGCGCATCGAAACCGACCATGACGTGCTGGTGGTCGTGGTCGATGAACGTCCGGCCATTGCGAAGATCGATTTCGTCGGCGTCAAGGATCTCGACGTCGAGGCGCTCAGGAAAGGGCTGCGCGATGTCGATCTGGCCGAATCCCGCACCTTCGACCGTGCGCTGCTCGATCGCGCCGAACAGGAAATCAAGCGCCAGTACCTTGCGCGCGGCAAATACGGCGCAACCGTCACGACCACGGTGACGCCGCTCGAACGCAACCGCGTCGGCATCACCTTCAACGTCGATGAAGGCGATGTCGCCCGTATTCGGCAGATCAAGATCATCGGCGCGAAGACTTTCAAGGAAAGTAGTCTGGTCGATCTCTTCGAACTTTCCACGCCGGGTTGGTTTACCTGGTACACCAAGCGTGATCGGTATTCGCGTCAGAAACTTGCCGCCGATCTCGAACGTCTGCGTTCTCATTATCTCGATCGCGGGTATCTCGATTTCAATATCGAATCCACCCAGGTTTCGATTACGCCGGATAAAAGAAGTATCTACATTACAGTCAGTCTTTCCGAAGGCGAACGCTACACGGTGACAGGGGTGCGTTATGCGGGCAATCTGATGTTGTCCGAAGAAGAGTACCTGAAACTGACTACCATCCATCCCGGCCAGATTTTTTCGCGCGAACGTCTGACCGAAACCACCAAGGCGATTACCGACCGTCTGGGCAATGAGGGCTATGCGTTTGCCAATGTCAATGCTGCGCCCGAAGTGGATGAACAAAAACACGAGGTCGCCTTTACCATCTACGTCGATCCCGGTCGCAAGGTGTATGTGCGGCGCGTCAATGTGCAGGGCAACACCAAGACCCGTGATGAAATCATCCGCCGCGAGGTTCGCCAGATGGAAAGCGCCTGGTACGACGGGGCAGCGATCAACCGCTCGCGCGACCGCATCGACCGTCTGGGCCATTTCGAGGAGGTAACGGTCGAGACTCCGCCCGTGACGGAGACGACCGACCAGGTCGATGTCAATTTTACGGTCAAGGAACGGCGCACGGGCGCCCTGACGTTCGGGGTGGGCTATTCTTCCGCCGAAAAGGTCGTGCTCCAGGCGTCGATTTCGGAACGCAATCTTTTCGGATCCGGGAAGAACGCGGTACTTGCCTTCAATACGTCCAAATCCTATCGCACCCTGTCATTGTCTCTGACCGACCCGTATTTCACCGTCGATGGCGTGAGTCTGGGGACGGATATCTACTACCGCACTTACGATCCGTCGAAGACCATGGCGGTATCGCCCTACAAGATGATCTCGGCAGGCGCCGGCCTGCGTGTCGGTTACCCGATTGCCGAGGACGACAGCATCAGCTTCGGTCTGGCATTCGACCGTACCACGATCACCACGTATGAGAATAGCTACAGTCAGTACAGGAAGTTCTGTCAGGATTTCAACTGTAAGGGGTCAGAGGGCGAAACAAAAGGTATCGGAGAGGTCGATGTCAACAGCGTGATCGTGAGCATGGGCTGGGGGCGTGATACCCGAAACAGCTATCTCTACCCGACCAAGGGCACTTACCAGCGCATTTACGGTGAAGTCACCACCGCCCCAGGGGATCTTCGTTATGGCAAGGCCACTTATCAGTTCCAGCACTGGATTCCGGTTGGTCGCAGACATGCCCTGATGTTCAATACCGAGTTTGGCTGGGCCCAAGGCTACAGCAACAAGCCGATGCCGTTCTACAAGAATTTCTATGTAGGTGGCATCGGTTCGGTGCGTGGTTATGATGCCTATTCGATCGGCCCGAAGGATGAAGACGGCGACGCCATCGGCGGTACGCGCAAGTTCGTTGCCAATCTTGAATTCTTTTTCCCAATGCCCGGTTCGGGGAGTGATCAGTCGTTTCGCTTCTCGACCTTTGTCGATGCGGGTAACGTTTGGGGGGGAGAGAGAGACACGGTTTTGAAAGAAGAACGCGTCAGATTCCGTGATTTGCGTTACAGTGCGGGTTTGGCTCTTACGTGGAACGCGCCGATCGGTCCGCTCAAATTCAGCCTGGGTTATCCGCTGAACAAGAAAGAAGGCGATAAAACCCGGCCCTTCGATTTTTTGCTCGGTGCAACATTCTGATGTGTGCCGTGTTTTCTCAGAAACGACTCACTTGGAGAAATGTGTGAAAGTTCGTGCTTTTTCCCTGCTTGCCCTGCTTCTGATGGGAGCCTCCCAGCTGGCGCATGCAGACACCGCCAAATTTGGTTTCGTCAATTCCGAACGCGTGATGCGTGAGGCCGCGCCGGCCGTACGCGCGCAGCAGCGCATCGAAAAGGAATTTGCCAAACGCGACCAGGATTTGCAACGCATGGCCAAGGATCTGGAGTCTCTCCAGAAAGATCTGGAGAACGAAAACTCGAAAATGAGCGCCGCCGAACGTCAGAAGAAAGAGCGCTCTTTCACTGACCTCAGTCGGGATTTTCAGCGCAAGCAGCGTGAGTTCCGCGAGGATCTCAACCAGCGCCGCAATGAAGAGTTGGCTTCGATCATTGAAAAGACCAACCAGGTCATCAAACAGATCGCCGAAAGCGAGAAGTACGATGTCATTTTCCAGGATGTCGTGTATGCAAATCCGCGTATCGACATTACGGACAGAGTACTCAAGGCGCTGGGCGACCTCAAGTAAGGTTTCCCTGATCAGCGATGCCACGAATCGACGCATTGGTTGCCCGGCTTGGGGGCGAACTGGCTGGAGACGGCAGTGTGGAGATACGCCGGGTTGCCACGCTGGAACAGGCGGGGGAGGGCGACCTGGCGTTTCTTGCCAACCCGAAATACCGGGGCCAGCTCAAAACCAGCCGCGCTGCAGCCTTCATTGTCAAACCCGCGCACCGGGACGTGGTCGGCGATGGTCGACCGTGCATCGTAACCGACGATCCTTACCTTTATTTCGCGCGTGTCGCCCGACTCTTCAACCCGCCGTCGCCTGTCGTTGGCGGCGTGCATCCGCTGGCGTCGGTACGTTCTACCATACCGGCAACGGTGGCGATCGACGCCGGGGCCGTGGTGGAGGAAGGGGCGGAAATCGGCGAGGATGTGTTGATCGGAGCCAATTGCGTCATTGGGCGCGGAGTGCGTATCGGGCGAGGCACGCGTCTGGCGCCCAACGTCACGATCTATGCCGGTTGCGTGCTCGGAGAGGACTGCATCATCCATGCGGGCGTAGTAATCGGCTCGGATGGTTTTGGTTTCGCGCGGGAAGCCGAAGGCCGCTGGGTCAAGATCCCGCAGACGGGGCGGGTCGTGATCGGCAACGATGTGGAAATCGGCGCCAATACAACGATCGACCGTGGTGCGCTGGGAGACACCGTGATCGGCGACGGCGCCAAGATCGACAATCAGATCCAGATCGGCCATAACACGCATATCGGGGAGCACACAGCCATCGCGGGCAGTACCGGCATCGCGGGCAGCGCGAGAATTGGCGCGCGTTGTATGATAGGCGGTGGGGTGGGTATCGGCGGGCATCTTGCCATCGCGGATGACGTGACCATCACGGGGCGCACCTCGATCATGAAATCCATCCCGACGGCGGGCGTCTACGCCGGCTGCCTGCCACAGCAGACTCATGCCGACTGGATCAAAAATTTCGCTCACCTTCGTCATCTCGATGCACTCGCAAGCAGAGTGCGTTTTCTCGAACAACGCCTGGAACAACTGGAAAAGGCCAGGGAATCACTCTGAAATCATGGTCATGGACATCAACGAAATTCGCCGCTACCTGCCGCATCGCTACCCCTTCCTGCTGGTCGACCGGGTGCTGGAAATCCAGGAGAACCGCATTCTCGCAATCAAGAACGTCACCGCGAATGAACCGTTCTTTACCGGCCACTTCCCTCATAACCCGGTCATGCCGGGCGTGCTCATCGTCGAGGCGATCGCCCAGGCGGCTGCGCTGCTGTCGTGCAAGAATGCCGACTTCGTCCCCAACGAGGAGACGGTGTTCCTGTTTGCCGGTATCGACAAGGTTCGCTTCAAGCGCCAGGTCGTGCCCGGCGACCAATTGCTGTTCGATGCCTCCATGTTGCAGAGCAAACGAGGCATCTACAAATACAGGGGGCTTGCCACCGTTGACGGCGAACTGGCTGTCGAAGCCGAGTTCATGTGCGTTTTCAGGGCCAAACCATGATTCATCCGGCGGCCATCGTTCATCCTGGTGCGAAAATCGGCAACGGGGTCGAGATCGGGCCGTTCTCGATCGTCGGCGAACATGTCGAAATTGGCGACGATACCTGGATCGGGCCGCATGTCGTGCTTGAAGGCCATACCCGCATCGGGCGCGAAAACAGGATTTTCCAGTTCAGTTCGCTCGGCGGGGTGCCGCAGGACAAAAAATATGCGGGCGAACCCACCCGGCTCGAGATTGGCAATCGCAACACGATCCGCGAGTACTGCACCTTCAGTATCGGCACGGCTCAGGATAGTGGCGTGACCCGCGTGGGCGATGACAACTGGATCATGGCTAATGTACACATCGCACACGATTGTCAGGTCGGCAGCAATACGGTCTTTGCCAATGGCGCTTCGCTTGCCGGGCATGCCCATATAGGCGATTGGGCCATCCTCGGCGGTTTCAGCGGCGTTCACCAGTTCGTCCGCGTTGGCGCACACAGCTTCATCGGCGCGTTCGCCCTGTTGCTTCAGGATCTGCCCCCCTATGTCACGGTGGGCGGCAGCCCCGCCGCGCCGCACGGCATCAACAGCGAAGGGTTGCGCCGCCGGGGGTTTTCAGCCGAGTCGATTGCTGCGATCAAGCGGGCTTATCGTATCCTTTACCGTAAAAACCTTACTCTTGCGGAAGCGCGCGAGCAAATCACTGCGCTTGCCGTCGATTACGTCGAAGTTCAACCTTTTGCCGATTTCATCGGTGTTTCGGGCCGCGGATTGGTACGCTGACATGACACCCACGATTGCCATGGTAGCCGGGGAAGCCTCCGGTGATTTGCTGGCTGCTCACCTGATTCGCGCCATTCGCGCCCATCTGCCCAAGGCGCGTTTTTATGGCATTGGCGGCCCGAAGATGCATGCCGAGGGGTTCGACGCGCTCTGGCCTTCCGAACTGCTCTCGGTCAACGGCTACACGGAGGCGATCGGGCGTTACAGTGCGCTGGCTGGCATTCGCCGTAAGCTGCTGAAAGATATCCGGCGCACGCGGCCCGACGTGTTCATCGGCGTCGATGCGCCCGACTTCAATCTCTGGCTGGAAGGCAAGGTCAAGGCGGACGGCATTCCGGCCATTCATTTCGTCAGCCCTTCGATCTGGGCCTGGCGCGGCAGGCGGATCAAGGGTATCGCGCGCTCGGTGACACACATGCTTTGCCTGTTCCCGTTCGAGATGCCGATTTACGAGCGCGCGGGCATTCCTGCCACCTACGTCGGGCATCCGCTTGCGGACGAACTCCCGATGGAGCCGAACCAGCAGGCGACACGCGAACGGCTGGATTTACCGGCCGATGCGACCATTGTGGCGCTGCTGCCCGGCAGTCGTCAGTCGGAAGTCAGTAATCTGGCCGACTGCTTCATTGCCACGGCGGAAGTCATTGCGCATCGTCGACCGGGAACCATTTTTCTCGTGCCGCTGGCCACGCGCGAAACACGCGATATCTTTGCCGAAGTCCTGTACCGCCGGGGGTCAGCCGATGACATGTCGATCCGTCTGTTGTTTGGTCACGCGGTCGACGCGATGATTGCCTCCGACGTGGTGCTTGTCGCCAGCGGTACGGCCTGCCTCGAAGCTGCGCTGCTCAAGCGTCCGATGGTGATCAGTTACCGCATGGGCAGATGGCAATATCGTCTGATCAAGCGCATGGCCTATCTGCCCTGGGTCGGGCTGCCCAATATCCTGCTCAACGAACTCGTGGTTCCCGAACTGCTCCAGGATGACGCGGCCCCCGAGCTCATGGCCGATGCCATCGAAAAATGGCTCGATGACGCCGACGGTTGCGTGGCGCTCGCCGAGCGCTTCACTGCCCTGCATCATGAACTGCGTCAGGGAACGGCGAGTCGGGCGGCCAGGGTCATTCTGCCCTATTTGCGTGATTCCGCATCCGCGCGGGAAACAGAGACGCCATGAGTCTGGCATGGCCGGGCTGAAAATCTGCGGTGTCGACGAAGCCGGGCGAGGTCCTTTGTGCGGGCCGGTCGTGGCCGCTGCGGTCATCCTCGACCCGATGCGGCCCATCGAAGGTCTGGCCGATTCCAAGAAACTGACCGCTCGCGTGCGCGAACGTCTGGCGGACTTGATCCGGCAACGGGCGCTTGCCTGGAGTGTGGCCGAGGCATCGGTGGAGGAAATCGACCGTCTCAACATCCTGCATGCCAGCCTGTTGGCGATGCAGCGCGCCATCGCAGCGTTGAACGTCACGCCCGACGAAGTGCGGGTTGACGGCAACCGTTGCCCGGATATTTCCCTGCCAGTGAGAGCCATCGTTGGGGGCGACGCGTTGGAGCCAGCGATTTCCGCCGCCTCCATCCTCGCCAAGACTGTGCGTGATGCGCAGATGGTTGAACTGGATCGCCTCCATCCCCAATTCGGCCTGGCGCGCCACAAGGGCTATCCGACCGCTGCGCATCTCGAAGCCCTCCGCCGGTACGGAGTCGCGGATTTCTATCGCAAGAGCTTTGCGCCCGTGCGTCAGATTCTTGCCAATTCGTGAGGGGTATTCGATGATGGTGGCCCGCTTCACCTTCACCCACCTCAGTTCGCGCGACAATCCTCGTCTCAGACTACTTGCGTCGCTCGGATCTAGGCCACGCGAGCGCCGAGAACTGGGACAGACCTTGCTCGACGGTCCGCACCTGATCGATTGCGCCCTCGATGCAGGCATTGCCCTGCTCGATGTTTGTGTATCGAAAAGCGGATGCGAGAACCCCGAAATTCTTGCCTTGCTTGCCCGTCTGCCTGCTGAAGAGTTTCCGATTTGCGTGCCCGATGCGCTTTTCGCCCGTCTGAGTCCGGTCGATACGCCTACGGGCATCCTTGCGCGCATTGCGTTGCCGTTGTCGGAGGGGCTGAAGGCGGTGGAACGTGAAACGCTCATCGTGCTCGATGCCATCCAGGATCCCGGCAATCTTGGTTCGATCCTGCGTACCGCCGCTGCGGCGGGTGTTCATCTGGCGTGGCTCACGCCCGGTTGCGCGCAAGCCTGGTCGCCCAGGGCGCTTCGCGCCGGAATGGGGGCGCATTTCCGTTTACACATCTTTGAGCAGGTCGACGCCCTTGCAGGGCTGGCTGCGTATCAGGGCAAGGTCTTGGCGGCGGGCACGGGCGAGAAGTCCCGGATATTTTTCGATACCGACCTGCGTAGTTCCGTTACCTGGCTCTTCGGGGCCGAAGGGCAGGGCATCTCGCCCGCGCTCCTTGCGCGTGCCGATGAAATTGTGCGCATCCCGATGGCGGAGGGCATCGAGTCCCTGAACGTCGGCGCGGCGGCGGCAGTGTGCCTGTTCGAGCAATTGCGACAGCGCAGGGAGATGTCATGACTGATTCCTCCATCCGGGTCAGAAACCACTCGTGGTCTGGCACTCGTTGGGGCGTCGAACGCAAGCACGCCTTGCTGGAGCGGGAAGCCCAAATGGCTGAGAGAGGTATTCAAGCTCAGTAGTCAGTCTTGGTAGTCAAGGCGAATTTTTCGTGATAAAGTTCCTTGACGTGGAGTTCTAGTCCGAGAACCCAGAACATCTGAAAGGAGTGCGATCATGGCAACTCGCATAAACGGTCTGTTGTTGGGTGTGGTGAGCAGTTTTGCTTTTATGGCAACATCGTTTGCTCAAGATGCAGGAAAAATCCACAATTTCAGCATCGCGCCGGAAATATCCAGCTATGAATACAAAGAGCCGGGCCTGATGAAGCTTAGTGGCACGATGTATGGGGTTTCGGCTGAATACTTGAATAACGGCGGAGTCGGACGCATCAAGAACTCGATACCGATTCAGCTTCGCGGGCGGTTCAATTACATGCAGGGTGATCTTCAATACGATGGTCATGTTGCGAACATTTATACCGGCGAAAGATGGTCATACAAGGCTGAAAAAAAAGAGAAGAATTATTTCTTCGATACGGCCTTCCTGGGCGGTGTGGAATTTAAACTTAGCGAAAAACTATCGGTTTCTCCGTATTCAGGATTCGGTTATCGCTATCTTTTGGATGACAATAGCAGTGAAAGTAGCAAAAATCCTTACCCTCACAAGCGTAAACAGACCTACTATTATATGCCAATTGGGGCTGACTGGAAAGTGCCCCTGGCATCCGGCTGGAGTCTCGCTTTCAATACTGAACTCGATGTTTTGCTGAGAGGCAAAAATACAACAAATCGCTATCAAACTCGCTATAATCCGTATAGCGAAAATAGCGAAAGGAACTACCGGCAAAAAAGCGGATATGGGTTGAGACTCTCCGCGAAGGCCGAAAAAAATCTCCAATCAGTGGGGGTTTTTGCAGAACCCTTTTTCCGGTACTGGGACATTGCAAAATCGAATACCATACGCTGGGAGGATGGGGGTTATATATACGAGTCCCACGAACCCAAAAACAAAACAACCGAATACGGGTTGAGAGTTGGCGTTTCGTTCTGAAACACGGCCTTTGGGGGTGTCCTTGCTTTTGGCGGACGCCCCTTTTTGCTGCCGATCAGGGTTTATCAGATGATCCAAAAAACCTGTGCATACTCGCATATAGCCCTGTCATTCTTCGACTACGCTTCGCTTCGCGCAGAATGACAGGTGCGGAATTTCAAACTGAGACACTACCGATGGTCTCGCCGACGCGGAAGCTCAGGGCGGGACGACTCGGCTAAAATGCCGGGATGAACGCGCCCGCATCTCCCTCCGATCTCTCGCCGCATTCCCCCCGATTCATCCACCTGCGCCTGCACACCGAGTATTCGGTCACCGACGGTATCGTCCAGATCGGTGCGGCGCTCGATGCTGCCGCGAAGGATGGCATGCCGGCACTGGGGATTTCCGATCTCGGAAACCTCTTCGGCATGGTCAAGTTCTACAAGGGCGCGCGCGCCAAAGG
>WRNU01000035.1 GCA_009776435.1 Betaproteobacteria bacterium
CCGTCCCGCACGAAAGCGGGCGACACATGCCGGGATTCGGTCGGCCAGATCACGTCCTTGAGCCAGCGTTCGAGCGGCAGATCGTCGGAGATGCCGCGCATCAGGTTCATGGCGGCGTGGGCATGCAGGTTGACCAGCCCCGGAATCAGGGCGTGCGCAGGCAATTCGTACTCGTCTGTGGACTGGTAACGTGCGCGGGCTTCGCGCTGAGGCAGAATATCGACGATCAGCCCGTCATGGACTGCGATGCTGTGCAGTTCGCGCGTGACGTTGTTGGGAACGACCGGAATCAGCCAGCGAGGATGGATGAGAAGATCGACTGCGGTACTCAAGCATGGCCTCCTTGTGGACGCAGGGAATGCGGGAGAAAGCGTCATTGTGAGCGAAGCGAGGCAATCCAGCCGGTTTTTGCGCGGATTGCTTCGTCGCTACGCTCCTCGCAATGACGGCCGCCAGTGTAGCCTCAGGTTGAGGCGCTACCGAATTTCAAACCGGGACACTACCCGATTTTCCGTGTTTTTCGTAGATGCCCGCAATCGTGACGGAATGCGCGGCTACCGGAATTTTCATGCCGCGCCCGCCGTGTTCCGGCAAGACAATGGCAAGAAATTGAGGCAATAGGCAATGGAACAGTTACCCGGAATAATCGGCGGCTATCGAATCGTGCGTGAGGTCGGACGCGGCGCAACAGCGACCGTCTATGAGGCCAGACATCCGAGCTTTTCCGAGCCGGTTGCGCTCAAGCTCATCCGTTTCGGCGACGACAGCAGTGATGGAGCCAAGCTGAACCGCCGCCTGCTCAAGCTGCTGCGGGCCGAGGAAGCGGTGGCGCTACGGCTGAATCATCCCAATATCATCAAGATTCACAAGGTAGTGGTCGAGCCTGAACAGGCATACGTGATCATGGAGTATTTTCCGGGCACGACCCTGGAGCGGTATTGCAGCTTCGAGCGCCGTTTGCCCGTGCATCGGGTGATCGGCATCATTTTCAAGTGCTGTATGGCGCTCGATTACGCTTACCGACATGGCGTCGTGCACCGCGACATCAAGCCGGCCAACATCCTGATGGATGAAAACGACGATGTGCGGATCACCGATTTCGGTCTGGCGCTCAATGTCAATAAAAAGGTCGAAGCGGATTCGACCTTCATCATGGGGGTCGGCTCTCCGGCTTACATGAGTCCGGAGCAGATCAAGAACTATCCCCTCAACCAGAAAACCGATCTTTATTCGCTCGGGGTGGTGATGTTCCACCTGCTGGCGGGCAGGCTGCCGTTTCGCGCCGCCAATCCGGCGCAGTTGGTCTACAAGATCATCAACGTCGATCCGCCTTTCGTGTCGCATCTGAATCCGGACGTGTCCGAACAGATGGACATGGTCATTCGCAAGGCGATGGAGAAAGATCTTTACTCGCGCTACAAGAACGGTGCGGAGTTTGCCAAGGATCTGTCGGCGGTCCGTTACAAGATCGTCGATGAGAACGACGCCCAACTCGACACTTCGCGTTTTTCGATATTGCGCAGGCAGGCGTTTTTCACCGAATTCGACGATGTCGAACTGTGGGAAGTGTTGCGCATCAGCGTTTGGCGCAATGTGCCTGGATATGTGAAATTGATAAAGGAGGGCGACACCGAGCAGCGTTTCGGCGTGTTGCTGGAAGGTCGGGTCGAATTGTCGGTCAAGGGGCGTCGGGTGATGGAACTGGGGCCGGGAACGATTTTCGGTGAACTGGCCTGGCTCGACAGGCTCAATCATCGCCAGCCGGTGTCGGTCGTCTCACTGGAACCGTTGACCTATCTCGAAATCAATCCGGCGGCCCTGCTGTTGGCGACGGAAGAGATGCAGGACCTTTTCCGGCGCGAGGTGGCTTCCGTGGTGGCGCATCGTATGGGTGCGCTGGCGCTCGTTCACGCCGAAAACTGCGGGGCGGCGACCGAGGCCACTGCACTGACGACGAGCGGCTTTGCCACGAGCAGGAGCGGTTGGCGGTTGGTTGAGGATTGATTGTGTTTGGTTCAAACCCCGAAGACGCTGCCCATCAGTTCCATTTTCCGCCGAGCGATGATCCGGGCGAAACGAGTACGGATAACCATTCCCGCAAGGCGGAAAGATCGTGCGCCCTTTTGCGAGTCAATTCATGCGCAACCGTCTGCAATTCACGAAGGCTGGTAATGGGTGGCACAGGGAAAGGATCGTGCGCAATGAATTGTCCTTCCTCTTCGCGCCTGAATCTCAGCCCTCCCTGCCGGGTTTCATCCTGCACGCCAATCAGGTAGTCCCACGCATACAGGTTCTTGGGTGAGCGTTTTTCGTCTTTTGCCTCCAGTAATTCACGACGCTTCATGAGCGTCTGCCCCCAACGATCCGGTGACGAATCCAGGAAAATTCCAAAAATCCCCGCTTCCGGTTTTGGGAAAAAAGGCGCGGCATCCAGGGTTAAATCCGGATCGAGCGAAAAACGGGCGGGATTTTTTAGCCAGACCTTGTCATAGTTGAACCACACTTGCCCTTTTTCATGGAACAAACTGCCAGCCCGACAAGGCGCGCCCAGAAAATCCGCATCGAGCCAGACTTCCAGCTTGTCAGCCATTTTCTTTTTTCCTGATGCGCTGCCGCACGGGGAGTCCCAAGTCCTGTAATTTCCGCCCCAGCCTGTCGTCCGCTGCCAGGATGGTCAGGTCGTTTTCCAGGTTCAGGACAGAAAGGACACGGAGATAAACCCCAAGTGTGACCGCTGGCGATCCCTGTTCCACGCGGCTCAAGGTCATGCGCGAAACGCCCGCCCGCTCGGCAACCAGAGCCGCCGTGTAACGGCGGCGCAGGCGTGCAAGCCTTAATCGCTCGCCAAAATCGGTAAGCAGTTTCTTTTCGGATGGGAAGATCAGTAATGGTTTGCTCGGCATAACGCCACATATTATGAACACTAACAGCAGAGTTTGTCCATAACATGTTACGTTATGTGTCGTTATAACCACCCCGCCAGATGTTGCCGAACGAGTCCGTCGAGCGCGGTAATCCATTCCGGGCGGGTGTTCAGACAAGGGATGGCGTGGAACGTTTCGCCGCCACGGGCGAGGAAGGCGTCGCGGCACTGCATGGCGATTTCTTCCAACGTCTCCAGGCAATCGGCGGCGAAGCCGGGGCAAACGACATCGACCCGTTTTACGCCCGAGGCGGCGAGCGATTCGAGCGTTGGCAGGGTGTAGGGTTCCAGCCATTTGCCACGGCCAAAGCGGGATTGGAACGTTACGCGCAGTTTTTCCGGCGGCAGGGCCAGCGCCTCTCCGAGTAGCCGGGCCGTGATGAGGCATTCGGCGCGGTAGGGATCGCCCAGTTCGTCGGCGCGCGCCGGTTGTCCGTGAAAACTGGCAACCAGACAATCTCCCTGACCGTGGTGCGCCCAGTGCTCGCGCACGCTTGCCGCCAGGGCGGCGATGTAGCCGGGATCGTCGGGGAAACTGCGCACGAAACGCAGTTCGGGCAGGTTGCGCCAGAGGCGCATGGCTCGCGCAAGCTCGTCCAACACGCTGGCCGTCGTACTTCCGGCAAATTGGGGGAAGAGCGGCACGACCAGGATGCGGTCGGCGCCACGCGCCCGTAGATCGGTGAGCGTATCGACGATGGGGGGGGATCCGTAGCGCATGGCCCAGGTAACGATAATGCCGTCCTTCTCGCGCTCGCGGTTGAGCGAATCGCCGAGCAAGGCGGCCAGTCGTTCGGTGTGAACCCTGAGCGGGGAACCTTCCGGCATCCAGATGCTGGCGTATTTTTTTGCCGATCTGGCCGGGCGGGTGATGAGGATGATGCCGTTGAGGATCGGTAGCCACAGGAGACGCGGCAATTCGACGATTCTCGGATCGGAGAGAAATTGGCGCAGCCACGGGCGCAAAGCCTTCGCGGTCGGCGCTTCCGGCGTGCCGAGATTGACCAGCAATACGCCCGTGCGGTGGCGGCGTTCGTGTTCCGGGGCGGGTGAGGGTTCGGGCCGAAAGCGGGCCATGACGGGGTGGCGATCGGGTCAGGCGCCGGAAGGCGACAGGGCGTTCGACAGCAGTCGGGCGGTGATGTCGACGATGGGGATCACCCGGTCGTAGGCCATGCGGGTCGGTCCGATGACGCCCACCGACCCCACGATCTGCCCATCGGCCTCGTAGGGCGCAGTCACTACGCTGCAAGCGTCGAGCTGCGAGAGGCCGGATTCGTTGCCGATGAAAATTTGCACCCCCTGGGCGCGCCGGGACAGATCGAGCAATTGCATCAGGCCGGTGCGTTGCTCGAACAGCCGGAAAAGCTCGCGCAGGCGCGACATGTTGGAGGAGAGATCTTCGATGTCGAGCAGGTTGGTTTCGCCCGAGATGATGTAGTTGAGCGAGGTTTCTTCGACGGCTTCCGAACCGGCTTCGATTGCGCCTGCCATCAGTTCGCTCATGTCGCTCCTGATCCGGTGCAGTTCCGCCTGGAGATGCGCGCGGATTTCGTCGAATGCGAGTCCGGCGTAATGCTCGTTGAGGTAACTTGCCGCCGCGATCAGTTCAGAGGATGAATAGGTGCGGCGCGTGAACAGGATGCGGTTCTGCACGTCGCCGCTCTCGGTGACGATGATGAGCAGGATGCGGGTCTCGGACAGTCCGATGAACTCGATCTGGCGAATGCGCGCCGACTCCCGGCGCGGTGCGACGACCACTCCGGCGAACCGGGTCAGGTTCGAGAGCAGGTGAGAGGCCGAGTTCATCAGGCGCTGCGGCTGGTCGGGCTGGAGTTGGCCTTTCAGTTCCTGCACCCGCCCGCTTTCCATCGGCAGCACCGTGAGCAGGGTGTCGACGAAGAAGCGGTATCCCCTTGCCGTCGGTATCCGGCCTGCCGAGGTGTGCGGGCTGGAGATATAGCCCATTTCCTCCAGGTCGCTCATGACGTTGCGCACCGTGGCGGGTGAGAGTTCCAGCCCGGACGAACGCGACAGGGCGCGCGAGCCGATTGGCTGTCCGTCGGTGATATAGCGTTCGATCAGTGTTTTGAGCAAAACGCGGGAGCGGGAGTCGAGCGGTGGCATGAGTGACATGGGCCGATTTTAGCAGTCCATCGGCTTGTTGCGCGGATGCCCGGCGCAAGGTCAAATGTGGTTTAATCGACTGCTATGGCACGTAAATTCAACAAAGTCTCCCTGATCGGCAAATTCCAGAGCGCGGAAGGGACTGAAACTGTTCTCGAGCTTGCGCATTTTCTGCGCGGGCGCGAGATGGAACCCTGGATCGAACAAGGCACGGCAGGCGCTATCGGCAAGGCTGCCGATGATTTCATGTCCGCCACTTACGAAGAAATTGCCGATCAGTCCGATCTGGTGGTGGTCATCGGTGGCGATGGTACGTTGCTCAATGCTGCGCGGCTGCTTGGCGAACGCGCCGTGCCGCTGGTCGGGGTCAATCTCGGTCGACTGGGTTTTCTGACCGATCTGTCACGGGCCGAAGCGTGTCAGCAACTTGGCGCAATCCTCGACGGGCACTATCGCGCCGAGTCGCGCTTCATGCTCGATGCCGAAGTGACCCGTGACGGTAGCCGTATTTTTCATACCCAGGCGCTCAACGATGTCGTGGTCAACCGGGGCAAGCTCGGCAGGATGATCGAACTGGAAATGATGGTCGACGACGAGTTCGTCTACAACCTGCGCTCGGACGGCATGATCGTCGCCACGCCGACCGGCTCGACAGCCTACGCGCTGGCGGCCAACGGCCCCATCCTTCATCCGGGCGTAGGGGGAATTGCGCTGGTCCCCCTGTGCCCGCATGCGCTGACCGCCCGGCCCATTACGTTGCCGGACAGTTGCCGCATCGAAATCGTGCTCATGCCGCCGCACGATGCCCGTATTCACTTCGACGGGGTGACTTACTGCGACGTGCATGCGGGCGATCGGTTGAGGATCGTGCGTTCCGCGCTGGAAGTGCGATTGCTGCATCCGGAAGGCTACGGTTACTTCGCCATGCTGCGCGAAAAGCTTCATTGGAGCGCCGCCATGCCGCAGCCCTGACCCTTCGCCTGCATCCATGCTGCGCCGCCTCTCCATCCGCGATTTCGTCATCGTCGATCGACTCGAACTCGATTTCGCTGCCCGGTTCGGGACGCTTACCGGCGAGACGGGCGCGGGTAAATCCATCCTGCTCGATGCTCTCAGCCTCGCGCTCGGCGAGCGTGCCGACGCGGGAGTGGTGCGAACGGGGTGCGACAAGACCGACATCACCGCCGAATTCGATCTTCCGCCCGATGGCGAACTGGCGAGTTGGCTGGCCGAACAAGAACTGGATGTCGATGACGATACGTTGATTCTGCGCCGTGTCGTCGATACGGGCGGGCGCAGCAAGGCGTGGATGAACGGCACGCCCGCGACACTCGCGCAACTGCGCGCCGCCGGGCAGTGGCTGGCGGACATTCACGGGCAGCATGCCCATCACGCCCTGTTGCGGGCCGAGATACAGCGTCAATTGCTCGATACCCATGCCGGGGCCGAGGAACGGGCCTCGGAGGTGGCCGCCTGCTGGCGTGAGTGGCAACGTCTGGCCGACTTGCGGCAAGCGGCACAGCGGGATACGGCGGCTTTCGCCCGCGAACGCGAACTGCTCGGTTGGCAGGTCAAGGAGTTGGAAGATCTCGCTTTCGCTCCCGGCGAATGGAGTGAGATCAACGCCGAACACGGACGGCTGGCGCACGCTGCCGACCTGTTGGGTGGTGTGGGCGAGGCGCTCGACAGTCTGGGGGAGGGCGAGCAGGGTTCCGCTCTCGGCCATTGCGCGAGCCGTCTATCGGCGCTGGAAGCCATCGACCCGACGCTTGCGGAAGCGCGCGAACTGATCGACGCGGCGGCGATTCAGGTTGACGAAGCCTTGCACATTCTGCGCCGCTACCGCGATCGGCTCGAACTCGACCCGGAACGTCTCGCCGAAATCGAACTGCGCATCGGCGCGGTGATGGATGTGGCGCGCAAGTACCGCACCACGCCAGAGGCGTTGCCGACACTCGTTGCCGAATGGCGGATGCGGCTCGATACGCTCGAAACCAGTGCCGACCCGGAGCGTCTTGCCGTCGCCGAGGGTGAAGCGCGAACGGCCTTTGATGTCGCTGCCGGACATCTTTCAGCGGCGCGCCGCGCAGCGGCGGCGACTCTGTCGTCTGAAATCACTGAAACCATGCAATCGCTGGCCATGGTGGGTGGAAAGTTTGAAGTGGCCCTGATGCCTTGCGAGCCGTCCATGCATGGGGTGGAAAACGTCGAATTCCAGGTGTCCGCCAATCCGGGGCAGGTTGTGCGCAGCCTCGCCAAGGTGGCCTCGGGCGGTGAGCTGTCGCGGATCGGGTTGGCCGTTCAGGTGATGACCAGCCGCGACTCGGCTACACCGACGTTGATTTTCGATGAAGTCGATGTCGGCATCGGAGGCCGCGTCGCGGAGATCGTCGGCCAGTTGTTGCACCGTCTGGGCCGCGACCGTCAGGTGCTTTGCGTGACTCATCTTCCGCAGGTGGCGGCCTGTGCCGACTGGCAATGGCAGATCGCCAAGGAAATCCGCGACGGTCAGTCCTTGAGCGTCGTCACGCCGCTCGACGGAGACGCCCGCGTCGAAGAAATCGCGCGCATGCTTGGTGGGGTCGATATTACCGACACTACGCGGCGGCACGCCGCTGAAATGCTTGCGGGGAAAAGCAGCTAACCACCGCCGTCACGGTGCGGGCAATCCTCCCGCTGGCAGTCCGCGTACAGGTAGAGCGCGTGATCCTTGATGACAAACCCGCGCTCCCTGGCGATGTGTTGCTGGCGCTGTTCGATTTCGGCGTCGCAGAACTCTTCCACCCGACCGCATTGCAGGCAGACCAGATGGTCGTGGTGCTCGCCCTTGTTGAGCTCGAATACGGCCTTGCCGGTCTCGAAATAGTGGCGTTCCAGCAAACCCGCCTGCTCGAACTGTGTCAGCACGCGATAGACGGTTGCCAGGCCGACATCCTTGTCGTCCTCGATCAACTGACGATAGACATCTTCGGCAGTAAGGTGTTGCTGTCCGGCGTTCTGGAACAATTCCAGGATTTTGAGCCGGGGATGAGTGGCCTTGAGGCCGATGTTCTTGAGGCTGCGGGAGTTGTCTTCCATGATCTGATCCCGGTGGCCCGCACGGGCGGGCGATGTTGTGTTTGACACTATGTTATATTCTTCAACCTTTTCTGAGAACCGGCAGCCCGAATCATGCGACCCGCACTTTCCCTCCCGTCAATTTTTGCGGCTATTGCCGCTGCTCTCGCACTGACAGCCTGTTCCTTTTTTGCCCCCTACCGCATCGACATCCGACAGGGCAATTACGTTGATGATGTCATGCTGGCGCAACTTGAAACTGGCATGACACGCGAACAGGTGCGCTTCGTGCTCGGCACGCCCCTGGTGGCCGACGTGTTTCATTCCGAGCGTTGGGACTACGTTTACCGCTTCAAGCGTGGCAGTAGCAGAAAAGTGGAACAGCGCACGATCTCGGTCTTTTTCGTCGATGACAAGATGGATCGCCTCGAAGGCGATACCGATCTGCCTGGCGGCAAGGAGGCGGTGGAGTCTCGCGCCAGAATCGTCGAAGTGCCCAAGACGAAAAAATAAGAGAGGGATTCTGACGCCATGACTTTCCCGATTCGAGTGGCTGTTGCCGGTGCGTCCGGACGCATGGGTCGGATGTTGATCGAAGCCGCGCTCAAGGAAGAAGGCATCGCGCTCGCAGCGGCGTTCGACTGTTCGGGTTCGACGACCAATGGCCGTGACGCAGGAGAATCGTTGGGCGTTTCTACCGGAGTGATTGTCGGCGACGATGCCGCCGCTGCCATTGCCGCTGCCGACTGCCTGATCGACTTCACCCGTCCGGAAGGCACGCTCGCGCATCTCGCGCACGCTGTCCGGCTGGGCAAATCCGTGGTGATCGGAACCACCGGGTTCGACGCTGCCGGGAAAGCTGCCATTGCCGAGGCTGCGCGTGCCGTTCCCATCGTTTTCGCACCCAACATGGCAGTCGGGGTCAACGCGGTGTTTCGTCTTCTCGACGTGGCGGCCAGGATTCTTTCTGAGGGCTACGATGTCGAAGTCATCGAAGCGCATCACCGTTTCAAGGTGGACGCCCCGTCGGGCACTGCGCTGCGCATGGGAGAGGTTGTTGCGCAGGCGCTCGGACGCGATCTTTCCCAGTGCGCGATTTATGGGCGCGAAGGCGTGACGGGCGAGCGCAAGGCCGAAACCATCGGCTTTTCGACCCTCCGGGGTGGGGACATCGTGGGCGATCATACCGTGCTCTTCGCGGGTATCGGCGAGCGCATCGAGATCACCCACAAGTCCGGCAGCCGCATGCCCTATGCGTTGGGTTCGCTCAGGGCCGCCCGCTTCCTGGCGGCCAAAGAGCCGGGGCTGTTCGACATGCAGGATGTGCTCGGGCTGCGTTGAGGCGGTGAGCGATTTCAGACATTCCCCTCACAACTATTGACGTTCGTAGCGATCCGGCCCGCAACGTATATTTATGTGCTATACTAAGAATTGTATACAAGTGCTATACAAACAGGCCAGGAGGACTGCGTCGTGACACAAGTCAATATTCGTCTGGATGACGACCTGAAAATCCGGGCTGAGGCCCTGTTTGCCGAACTTGGCCTGAACATGACGACGGCGATCACCCTGTTCATTCGTCAATCGCTGCTGCGTGGCGGGATTCCGTTTGAAATCGTCACGCGCTATGCAGCGCCGGAAGGCAGGAGAGGAAACTACTCGCTGCAAGACAGCGCGTTGCAGGAGAAATCCGTTTTCGGCGTGTTTAAAAAATACGCAAATCCAGCCTTGATTGAGCATGAAAAGGATGCCTGGGCCGCTGCCACCGGGGAAAAGCATGGCAATCGTGGATGCTAACGTCATTCTTCGGTATCTCCTGGACGACGATGTAGCCTTGGCGAGTGCTGCGCGAGAGATTGTCGAGAGTGGCGCGTTGGCTGTTCCGACGGAAGTTTTTTGTGAAGTCGTATTCGTTTTGCAAAAAGTTTACAGGGTTCCGCGCTATGAGATTTCGTTGCAGTTGCGGCGTTTCGCCGTGCGGGCGGATTCCGTTCTTTCCAGGAAGCGCGTGATACTGAAGGCTCTGGATTTTTTTGCCGTGTCGAACCTGGATTTTGTGGATTGCATTCTTGCGGGATACGCGGGCGAGGGAGAGCGGATTCACACTTTCGACAAGCAATTGAATCGTTTTATCGAGGAGTTGCCGCAGGCGATGCCGTTTTCCGGTAGGGGCTAAGGACACGGTGAGCCTGGGACAGTAACCCTCTTTACGCCAAGGATTTGCCTTACACGCACCGAAGCGTTAAAATTCCCCCTCTCTGCCACGGGATCGGCCAAAGGTCGTCCCGTTTTTCGTGTGTATGGAGCGGATGCGCACGGGTTTGCGCCGGTATCCGCTGCTGTCGTATCCGGGAGTTTTTTCGTGATTGCTTTTCCTCCTGCTCTTCTTGCGCTCGCCGATGGTACGGTTTTTCATGGCAAGGGCATCGGTGCGACGGGTAGCGCGGTGGGCGAGGTGGTGTTCAACACCTCGATGGCGGGCTATCAGGAAATTCTCACTGATCCGAGCTATTGCCGCCAGATCGTGACTCTGACCTATCCGCACATCGGCAATACCGGCGTGAATGACGAGGATGTGGAGTCGGATCGTGTGCATGCTGCGGGCCTCGTCATCCGCGATCTGCCGATTCTGCCGTGCAATTTCCGCATGACGCAAAGACTGGATGATTGGCTGCGTAGCGAAAACGTGGTAGCGATTGCCGGGTTGGATACCCGCAAACTGACCCGCCTGCTGCGCGAGAAGGGGACGCAGGCGGGCTGCATCGTAACGGGCGAGGCGGAAGCAAAGCTGGACGCCGAGGCGGCGATTGCCGCCGCGCGAGGTTTTCCCGGCCTGGGCGGGATGGATCTGGCCAAGGCGGTGACGACTTCCGAGGCTTACGAGTGGGCGCAACGCGAATGGCGACTCGGGGAAGGTTACGGTGCACAGGACGCGCCACACTGGCATGTGGTTGCGTTTGACTTCGGGGTCAAACGCAACATCCTGCGCGCGCTGGCTTCACGCGGCTGCCGCCTGACGGTCGTGCCTGCTTCGACGAGCGCCCAGGACGTGCTGGCGATGAAACCCGACGGCGTTTTTCTCTCCAACGGGCCGGGCGACCCCGAACCCTGCGGTTACGCGGTTGCCGCGATCCGGGAGATTGTGGCGGCGAAAGTGCCGACCTTCGGCATCTGCCTGGGGCATCAACTGCTCGCGCTGGCTTCCGGGGCAAAGACCATGAAGATGAAATTCGGCCATCACGGCGCGAACCATCCGGTCAAGGATCTCGATACCGGACAAGTCCTCATCACCAGCCAGAACCACGGCTTTGCGGTCGATTCGGCCACGATGCCGGACAATCTGCGCGTGACGCACGTGTCGCTGTTCGACGGTTCCATCCAGGGCGTCGCTCGTACGGATGCGCCCGCGTTTTCCTTCCAGGGTCACCCGGAGGCGATTCCCGGCCCGCACGACGTGGTTCACCTGTTCGATCGTTTCATCAACTTCTTCAAAACCCGCTGATTTCGCATCCTGAAGGGACGCGGCGGCACGGCCCCGTGGTTTCCTGTTTTATCCGAGGCAAAGAATGCCCAAACGCACAGACATCCATACCATCCTGATTATTGGCGCCGGCCCGATCATCATCGGCCAGGCGTGTGAGTTCGACTACTCCGGCGCGCAGGCGTGCAAGGCTTTGCGCGAGGAGGGCTACCGAGTCGTATTGGTCAACTCCAATCCGGCCACGATCATGACCGACCCCGAGATGGCGGACGTGACCTACATCGAACCCGTCACCTGGCAAGTGGTCGAGCGCATCATCGAAAAGGAACGCCCGGACGCCATCCTGCCGACGATGGGCGGACAGACGGCGCTCAATTGCGCGCTCGACCTGGCCCGCAACGGCGTGCTGGAAAAGTACGGTGTCGAGCTCATCGGCGCTTCCCGCTCGGCCATCGACAAGGCGGAAGACCGGCTCAAGTTCAAGGACGCGATGACCCGCATCGGACTCGCCTCCGCGCGATCCGGCATCGCTCACAGCATGGAAGAAGCCTTGCAGGTGCAGGGTGGCATCGGCTTTCCGGTCATCATTCGCCCCAGTTTCACCCTGGGCGGCACGGGCGGCGGAGTAGCCTTCAACACGGAAGAATTTCACGAAATCTGCAAGCGCGGGCTGGAAGCCAGCCCCACCAACGAGCTCCTGATCGAAGAGTCCCTCCTGGGCTGGAAAGAAATCGAGATGGAAGTCGTGCGCGACAAAAAGGACAACTGCATCATTGTCTGTTCCATCGAAAACCTCGATCCGATGGGCGTGCACACCGGGGACTCCATCACCGTTGCCCCGGTACAGACCCTGACCGACAAGGAATACCAGCTCGTGCGCAACGCCTCGATTGCCATTCTGCGTGAAATCGGCGTGGATACCGGCGGCTCGAACGTGCAGTTTGCGATCGACCCCAAGGACGGGCGCATGATCGTGATCGAGATGAACCCACGGGTGTCGCGCTCCTCTGCGCTGGCGTCCAAGGCCACGGGTTTTCCGATTGCCAAGGTGGCGGCCAAACTGGCCGTGGGCTACACGCTCGACGAACTCAAGAACGACATCACGGGCGGGGCTACGCCGGTTTCTTTCGAGCCGACCATCGACTACGTCGTCATCAAGGTACCGCGTTTTGCCTTCGAGAAATTTCCCCAGGCCAACGACCGTCTGACCACGCAGATGAAAGCCGTGGGCGAAGTCATGGCGATCGGCCGCACCTTCCAGGAATCGTTCCAGAAAGCCCTGCGCGGGCTGGAAGTGGGCGTATACGGGCTGGACGAAATAGAAACCGACCACGAAGACCTGGAACACGAACTCGGCAATCCCGGCGCAGAGCGTATCTGGTACGTGGGGCAAGCGTTCCGCGAAGGCTACAGTCTGGAAAGAGTGTTTCAGCTCACCGACATCGACCCGTGGTTCCTTGCCCAGATCGAAGACCTCGTCGTCAGCGAAAAGGCGCTTGCAGGGCGTTCGCTCAAGGCGCTTTCTGCCGATGAGCTGAGAGAACTCAAACGCAAGGGTTTTTCCGACCGTCGTTTGGCGAAACTGCTCAACAGCGACGAGACTTCCGTGCGGCTGGCCCGGCACACGCTCGGCGTGCGACCCGTGTTCAAGCGGGTCGATACCTGCGCGGGGGAATTCGCCACCACCACCGCCTACATGTACTCCACCTACGAGGAAGAATGCGAAGTCCGGCCCACCGACCGCAAGAAAATCATGGTGCTCGGCGGCGGGCCGAACCGCATCGGGCAGGGCATCGAATTCGACTACTGCTGCGTGCACGCGGCGCTGGCGCTACGGGAAGATGGCTATGAGACCATCATGGTCAACTGCAACCCGGAAACCGTCTCCACCGACTACGACACGTCCGACCGCCTGTACTTTGAGCCGATCACCCTGGAAGACATCCTGGAGATCGTCCACGTCGAAAAACCTGCGGGCGTCATCGTCCAGTTCGGTGGTCAGACCCCCCTGAAACGCGCCCGCGCGCTGGAAGAAAACGGCGTTCCCATCATCGGAACCAGTCCGGACATGATCGACGCCGCCGAAGACCGCGAGCGTTTCCAGAAACTTCTGAACGATCTCGGTCTGCGTCAGCCGCCCAACCGCACCGCGCTCACTGCTGAGGCTGCTGTGCGTCTGGCCGCCGAAATCGGCTATCCGCTGGTCGTGCGGCCTTCCTACGTCCTTGGCGGGCGGGCGATGGAAGTCGTCCACGAACAAAAGGATCTCGAACGCTACATGCGCGAAGCGGTCAAGGTCAGCAACGAGTCCCCCGTCCTGCTCGACCGCTTCCTCAGTGATGCCACCGAAGTCGACGTCGATGCCCTCTCCGATGGAGAAGAAATCCTCATCGGCGGCATCATGGAGCACATCGAACAGGCGGGCGTGCACTCGGGCGACTCCGCCTGTTCGCTGCCGCCTTACACCCTGACACCCGCTCTCCAGGACGAACTGCGGCGGCAGACGCGCGCCCTGGCGCGCGCGCTCAACGTTTGCGGCCTCATGAACGTGCAATTCGCCATTCAGGGGGAAGGGGATGAGGCCACCGTTTACGTGCTCGAAGTCAACCCGAGGGCCTCGCGCACCGTGCCCTTCGTCTCCAAGGCATGCGGTCTGCAACTGGCGAAGATCGCCGCGCGCTGCATGGCCGGACAAAGCCTGAAGAGTCAGGGCATTACGGGCGAAGTCGTGCCCCCCTACTACTCGGTGAAGGAAGCCGTCTTCCCCTTCGTCAAGTTCCCCGGTGTCGACACTCTCCTCGGCCCCGAGATGAAGTCGACCGGCGAAGTCATGGGCGTAGGCGAGGGTTTCCCCGAAGCCTTCATCAAGAGCCAACTGGGCGCTGGAGTGCGGCTGCCGAGTTCAGGCAAGGCATTCATCAGCGTCAAGCACTCCGATCGTCCTGCGGTGATCGAAGTGGCCCGCGACCTGCTTGGCCTGGGTTTTTCGCTCGTTGCCACGCGCGGCACGGCCGGGGTCATCGACGCCGCCGGGCTGCCGGTGACTGCGGTCAACAAAGTGAACGAAGGGCGGCCTCACATCGTCGACATGATCAAAAACGACGAAATCGTCCTCGTCATCAATACAGTCGAAGGCAAGCGTCAGGCGATAGTGGATTCATGCTCCATCCGCGTCAGTGCTCTGGCGGCCAAAGTCACCGTATTCACCACTATCGAAGGCGCGCAAGCGGCATGCATGGGCATGCGTCATCTGGCCGGGCTCGAAGTCTACGCCTTGCAGGAACTCCACGCTAAACTGAAATAAATCAGACCGATGTCCAAGATACCTTTGACCATTGTCGGCGCGGCAGCCTTGCGCGCCGAGTTGCACCATTTGAAGACCGTCGAGCGTCCTGTCGTCATCGCGGCCATTGCCGAAGCGCGTTCGCACGGAGACCTTTCCGAGAATGCCGAATACGACTCGGCCAAGGATCGTCAGGGCTTCATCGAAGGTCGCATTCTCGAAATCGAGAACAAGCTCGGCAACGCCCAGATCATCGACCCGAGCCTGCTCGATGCCGACGGACGCTGCGTGTTCGGCTCCACGGTGACGCTGGAAGACATGGATTCCGGCCAGACCATGACCTACCAGATCGTCGGAGACGATGAGGCGGACATCAAGGTGGGCAAGATTTCCGTGAGTTCTCCGGTTGCGCGCGCGCTCATTGGAAAGTACGCAGGGGATATTGCGGAAGTGGAGGCTCCGAGTGGGGTGAGGGAGTACGAGATTATTAGGGTGGAGTATGTTTGAGGGTGGGGGTGAAAACCTCTCGGCGCATTTTGTTGCTGCTGTCACGCGATTGCTTGTCACTGCGTGGATTGGCGGTATGTGGATGGTCGGCTACATTGTTACGCCTACGCTCTTTGCAATGCTCGATGATCGTATACTGGCGGGCCAAATCGCCGGACGGTTGTTCAGTGTCGTTGCCTGGATCGGCTTTGGCACGGCGGTCTGGCTGCTTGGTTTCATGGCAGTACGGCTGAGGCGTGCGGTACTGCGCAGGGTTGTATTTTGGGTCGTGGTGACGATGCTCATCTGCGTGGTGGCGGGGGCCATCCTCCAGATGGAAATGGCTGCGCTCAAGGCTGGGTTGGAGTCGATGGATGTGATGGAAAGTGCGCGGCGCGGGCAGTTCAGCATGTTGCATGGGGTGGCGAGTGCGATATATCTTGTGCAGAGTTTGCTGGGGGTGTGGGTGGTTGTGGGGAGTCGAAACTGCTCAAAGGGTTTGGCGATGCGGGCGGACTCGAAGTGATCAAAAATGATGCGGGCCCGTAATATTACATTGATGGAATGTTGCACCAAGACTACATTTTGGGCATGATATCAGATCTGTGGGGCTTATCGAAAATTACTTTTTGGAGCATGCCGTGCCGTCGCTTTTAAGAATCATAAAGGAGGTTTTGCGTGAACAAGCAAGAATCATAAAGATTCCGTGTGAACGAGCATTGGTAAGAAAAACACAAGCCAATCACCTAAATGCGCTGCATGCAATAAGGCGGGAAATTGAAAGTCGCGGCAGGGTGAACATATGCTTTACTGTTTCAATTGCCTCAATGTTTCCGGCTCGGCCTCTGTTTGAAAAGTTGATTTGTGATGATCTGTTCAATCCATTTATCTTGATAATACCGAATTTGCGGTTCGGTAAAGACAAAATTGCGGAAGGTCAATTGCGCTGTCGTGCCGAAATGCTAAAGAGTTACAGCGAAGAATACATAAAGCTTGTTTCCCTGGAAAATGACGATTTCGATATTCGTAAAGAAGTGGACATCGTAGTTCCTTCGCTACCCTATGATATTTCAATCGACAAATACAATATAAGAAACTTTCACAAAAACAACAAATTGTCAGTTTTAATAAATTATGGTTTTTTCAGATCGGTATACGATCGCAAAATATACGCTTCATATGCCTATTCTTCTTGTTGGAAAGTGTTTCTTGAAACAGAATACAATCTTGCCGAATATGAGAATTATTCCCTATCTAAGAGGCAAAATGCGGTCTTGTCTGGATATTGCAAGATGGACAGCTATAAGGAAATTGAAAAAAGAAATGGGTTAACTATAATGATCTGTCCCCATCATTCTATAGACGGTGGCTATAATGATGATTTACGTTTATCCAATTTTATTGCTTATGCGGAGTTCTTTTTGACCTTGCCGAGCAAGTATCCCAACATAACATTTATTTTTCGGCCACATCCGGCGCTTTTTCTATTGTTGGGAACACCAGCACAATGGGGAAGGGCAAAAGTGGATGATTATATTTCAAAAATGAAGGCTCACGAGAACGTAATTTTCAGCGAGCAGGCGGACTATTTTCAGGATTTTGCTCTGTCAGACGGGATTATTCAGGATTGTGGTTCATATTTGGTGGAATACTTCTATACTAAAAAGCCCTGTTGTTACATGCTCAAATCCAAAAATGACATTGATGAAAAATTTACCAAACTTGGCAAACTTTGCTTGGATAATTGCTATATCGCATACGAAGAAAAACATATTATCGAATTTATCGATGATGTACTCATCAATGGACATGACCCAAAAAAGCTGTCGCGGAAACGTTTGGCGGAAGAAAAAATCATGTTCAATTATCCGAAAGCAACAGATGTCATTGTGCATGAACTGAAACGGGAACTGGAGCTAGAAAAATGAAACGGATAATTACCTATGGGACGTTTGATGTTTTGCATTATGGCCATATTCGTCTTCTAAAAAGAGCTAGAGATCTGGGCGACTATCTGATAGTGGCATGCTCTTCTGATGAATTCAATGAAACCAAAAACAAGAAAAGTTTTTATACTTACGAGCAGCGAAAAATGATATTGGAGTCTGTAAGGTATGTTGATTTGGTAATTCCAGAGTATTCCTGGGAGCAAAAAATCGCCGACATGGAAAAATATTTTGTGGACGTGTTTGTTATGGGTGACGACTGGGAAGGTAAATTCGATTTTCTGAAAAATTATTGTGAGGTTATTTATCTGCCCCGAACGCCAGATGTTTGTTCTACTAATACAAAGCAGCATCTCACGTTGAACAAACGTTGAGATGGCTGGTGTTACGTCTTTGAAAAAAATTAGTACGATAACCTACTGGTTTTTTGAGGAATGTTCACTCGGCACTGACAACCGACCAGTTTGGGCGTTGTGTTATTGCAGATGTGGTGGTATTGTGTACACGTGCGTCGTGCAAGAACAAAGTGAGAGGTGAATTTGATGTTCTCTAACTCAAAGCAGAAAGATGCTCTAATCTGTGATGATGCGGTTGCTGAGGTTCTCGGATACATTCGGCAGGCTAGTCCGGATGATGATAATTACGCCTACGCTGCAGAAGAACATTTAGACAGGCTCCTTTTTACCGCCTCATATATCGTAAAAAATTTCCCTGTTTCCACCAAAATTTTGGATATAGGGAGTTTTCCATTTTTTCTGCCAGGATACTTGAGTTTAAAGAGATTCGAGAGCATATGTACGACTGACATTAACCGTCCAGACGACTTTTCTTTGAACCCTCAGTGGAAAGTGCGTTCCTATAAGCTTGATGTCGAAGAAGATGTGTTGCCTTGTGAAGACGGGTCTCTCGATTTGGTATTGCTTCTTGAAGTGTTCGAGCATCTGTACAGGCGACCTAACCATGTTTTTCGAGAAATCCAGCGAGTATTGAAACCAGGCGGCACGCTGATCATTTCCACACCTAACTGTTGAGTTTCAATAGGTTGTTCCCAACAATGCGTGAAACAGGAGGTTTTCCTGCCAACGCTGAATGGGGTCGTCGGGAGTTGTAATACTCCAAAAAGGC
>WRNU01000036.1 GCA_009776435.1 Betaproteobacteria bacterium
CCCCTCCTGTGGAGGGCCGAGCACATAGAGGGCGAGGATGTTCGTAGGGGCGCGATTTATCGCGCCCAATGAGCACGAGCGCCGCAATTTGGGCGCGATAAATCGCGCCCCTACGTGAGCATCACCGACGCAGGGCGAATACGCCTGGGCTACATTTTGTTCAGGGCGACTACAGGTCAGCACTGCTACAACCGCATTGACTGCATTGATAAACCTAAGTTAAAAACTATTGTGACTTGCCCGTATTTTCGTTAAATACGGGCAAGTCACGTTCGTAAGCATTTGAATCAAAATCGCTCTTGCCTACATTAGCACGGCTTCCGCTTGCGCACGGCTGTGCCCACTAAGCCCAATCCTGCCAGCAACATGGCCCAGGTTTCAGGTTCGGGAACAGGGTTGAGGTACGCTATGTGGACACTATTGGCATCAATAATGCGGTGATCGGAATTCCATGTCATCCACCTATTTCTTTCGTCTATGCCATACAGATCATCTCTTCCTCCGTTCCCAAGTACTCCACCGTTATCTATAATTTGAGCCAGTGTCAGACGTTCGATAGAGCCGTCAACGTCATATTCAACCCATGACTGGTCAAGGTTGATGACGCTAGAATCAGCACGTATTAGCCCTGCATCAACAAGATTAAAGGCTTCCATAGGTATCACCGTCTGAAGCGTGTAGGCGTATCCTTCTCCCGAGGAAGCAACAGCTAACCACCCAAAGGCTGTTTGTTCACCTGATGATGTCTCACTTGGGCTGAGTACTCTGAGTTCGTCATCGTAAAGATAGAAGCGCTGCTCCCCAACATCCCCATTCCATAAGACGGTCGCAGTGGCAGCGTTTGCCGATGCGCTACCCAAGACGGCAGCAATGGAAAATACCAGGGCGGCGGCGGTCGATAGTGGTTTCATTTTCATGTCCTCTAAGAGGGTTACGTTGTGATGCGTAAAGCTATGCTTCACTGTACGATAGAGAATGCTGATATACAATACGCATTTGTATTAGGTCTTAAGTTATACGGCAGGCAATGCAATACTTTTCATTCGGGCAAAAATCATGCGCGTCCGTAGCGCGTTGGCCTGGAGTGCCATGCGCCATGCGACCCCCGCCTGACCTGCCCGCTGTGAAAGCGTTTGGCAGAGACGGAGCCGAAATGGAGAAAGCTCAGAGCGATCGGGCCTTGATGACCGCTTCGGTGCGGTTGCTCACATTGAGCGCGCGAAAGATGGCTGCCAGATGGATTTTGACCGTGCCTTCGTTGATCCCCAGCGCGCGGGCGATCAGTTTATTGGGCTTGCCCTGGGATAGCAGCTCCAGTACTTCCACCTGGCGCTCGGTCAGCACGTTGCGCAAATTCTCCCGCGTGGACGCGCCCTCGCTGTGCGATGTCACGGGGTCCCTGGGAGAGGGGGGAGACTCCTGGCCCGCCGGGTTCCCGGAGGGCGCGCGCGCCTGGGCGTCTACGCCAGTGGTAAGGGCCGACAGTATCAGCGGTGGCACATATATGCCGCCAGCCAGCACCAGCCGTACTGCCGAAAGCATCACATCTCCCGAATAGGCCTTTGGTATGAAGCCTGCCGCACCGCGTTCGAGCATGTCGCGCGCCAACCTTGAATCGTTGGAACCGGAGAACACGATCACGGGCAACATCGGATGATGGCGAAACAACTCGTCCACGTGCGAACAGCCGTCGGCGTCGGGCATCTCCAGCTCAACAATCGCGAGATCCAGTGTGTCGTCGGCGAGAGTACTCAATTCGTGAGCATTCGTTGCAAAGACAAACTCCGCGTCCCGCGCGATTTCTGATAGCCTGGTCCTGGTTGCCTCAGCAACAAACCGATGGGTGTCCGCTATGAGGATCTTCATTGGCTCGCGTTTCTTTCTTTATGATATCGACGCTTAATGTCGCCGTAGTAAAACGACCAAGGTACCACATATATAAACCACTGTGGTGGATTATAAGCAAGGCAATCACAGGGCAATCGCGTCAAACAGGCTCCGATCCGGGTAGCCGATCGCGGCGGAGATCGGGAGTCGCGGCAATGAGACGGCGAGCCTTGATCCCGCCCTTGCGTAGAGCGGGGTCGAGGCGGATGAGGTTCAAGGTGATGTGCCTGGGGACGGCGAGGTCGTGGGCGGCAGGCTGAAAATGCAATGGCGCTGCTGCTCAAAGTGGCGCAACCCGTAACCGGCATCAGAGTCCTCCCGGTGCCGGCAAGAGGAAATCGCGCCGACAAAGGCCATGGAACAGGTCGCGGGGCTGATCCTTATACATTCGTCTATCTCCTTCGTTGCATTGACTACCCGGGGAAAGTTCTTGATTATTACTCATAAGTATTATCCTGCGACCCTTTCGAAAAGTCAAAAAGAGGCAATGCTCCAAAATGCTGACACCCAATCTCGTCGATGTCTTGCTTGCACCGGTCCGCGAGGATGCGCCTTGCGGCGACAACCTGGAATACGATCCGGCCTTCACCGCGTTGGAAACCGCCTCGCAGGGCAAGCCCGAGCAGCAGTTCGGTAAAACTGTGATTACGGCCGTTGAACCCGAATGGGGTGCGGTGGCCGAGCAGGCACAGGCGCTGCTGCAACGTACCAAGGATCTGCGCCCGGCGCTGTTGCTGGTACGTGCCGTGGCCCACGAACAGGGGCTTGAAGGCTTGCTGCTGGGCCTGCAATTGCTCACCGGCCTGCTCGACCGCTACTGGGAACAATTGCATCCGCGCCTCGACGACGACAACGACCCGACGATGCGCATGAACATACTCATCCCGCTGAACGACCCGGCAATGTTCGTGCACGACCTGTACAGCGTGCAGGTAGGCGTTTCGCGCGGCATGGGGCCGGTGCGTGTGCGCGAAATCGCGGCCTCGCACGGCATGCTTGCATCCGGCGCCGAGACGCCATCGCAGGCGCAGATGCTGGATGCGCTGGCCGAAATACAGTCCGGGCAACCCGCGCTGGCCGGGACGCTGGCCGGGTTGGCGCCGGCCCTGGTTGCGTTGCAGCGCGTGATCAGTGAGCGTAGCGGCCGGGACGGCCTGCTCGATCTCGACCGGCTTGTTCCGATCGGCGGGCTGCTCGCCCAGATCGGCAGCGCGCTCGGCGGCGACGAGAGCCTGGACGCGGCAACCGCCGGCACCGAGGGAGATGCCCTCGCCGACGGCCTCATGCCGGTCGGCGCGCCACGTGACGGCGGCATCTGCAGCCGCCGGGACGCGTTACGCGTTCTCGACCGTGTGATCGCCTATTTCGAGCGGGCCGAGCCAGGCAACCCGGCGCCGCTGCTGTTGAGCCGCGCCAAGCAGCTTATCGGCGTGAGTTTCTTCGACATCGTGACCAACCTCGCGCCCAATGCGCTTGACACCATCGAAACCGTCACGGGCCGTCGCCCCTCGTCTGAATGAATCATAAAAAGTTGTCAACGTCATCGTCTTGCCTATATATTCACACGTTCATTTCCAAGGAGTTCAACCATGCCCGGTAGTAGCCAGAAATTCATCGCGCGCAACCGCGCCCCCAGGGTTCAAATCGAGTACGACGTGGAACTCTACGGCGCCGAGAAAGTAATCCAGCTTCCCTTCGTCATGGGCGTGATGGCCAATCTTTCGGGCAAGCCTGCCGATCCGCTCGCGCCGGTAGCCGATCGCAAGTTCCTCGAATTCGATGTCGACAACTTCGACGCGCGTATGAAGGCCATAAAGCCGCGCGTCGCCTTCCAGGTGGAAAACACGCTCACCGGGGAAGGCCAGTTGAACGTCGAGCTGACGTTCGAGAAAATGGACGACTTTTCTCCCGCCGCCGTCGCGCGCAAGGTCGATGCCCTGAACAAACTGCTCGAAGCGCGTACGCATTTGTCGAACCTCGTCACCTACATGGACGGCAAGAGCGGTGCCGAGGAACTGCTGGCCAGGGTGCTCGAAGACCCGGCACTGCTCAAGACCCTGGCTTCCCGCGCCAGGCCCGAAGGAGCCAGGCCCGAAGGAGCCAGGCCCGAAGAGGGCGCGGACCCGGCCACGCCATCCGCCTGAGATACCCTCTATTTGCACAAGGACAGAAGCCATGGACGAAACACTCACCCAGACAAGCGCACTCAAGGACATCGAATACCAGGGCGGCGATTTCGGTACGCTGCTGCAAAAGGAATTCAAGCCGCGTAGCGACGAATCCAAGAGCGCCGTCGAACAGGCGATGCTCACGCTCGCGCAGCAGGCGCTGGCGCAGACGCAGCTCATCGGCAAGGACGTGATTGCCTCGATCGAGGCCATGGTCGCCGCGATCGACGAAAAACTCACGCAGCAGATCAACAATATCCTTCATCACTCCGACTTCCAGCAACTCGAAGGCGCCTGGTGCGGCCTGCACTACATGGTCAACAACACCGAGACCGACGAGCATCTGAAGATTCGCGTGATGGACATCTCCAAGCAGGAACTGGCCAAGACGCTCAAGCGATTCAAGGGCGCTGCCTGGGACCAGAGTCCGATATTCAAAAAGGTCTACGAAGAGGAGTACGGCCAGTTCGGCGGCGAACCCTACGGCGCGCTCGTAGGCGACTACTTTTTCGACCAGAGTCCGCCCGATGTCGAGATACTCGGCGAAATGGCCAAGATTGCCGCCGCAGCGCATGCGCCCTTCATCAGCGGCGCGAGTCCGACCCTGATGCAGATGGGGTCATGGCAGGAGTTGGCCAACCCGCGCGACCTCACCAAGATATTTTCCACGCCCGAATATGCCGGATGGCGCTCGCTGCGCGAATCGGATGATTCCAGGTACCTCGGCCTGTGCATGCCGCGTTTTCTTGCGCGCACGCCCTATGGCGCCAAGACCAACCCGATCGAGGAGTTCGACTTCGAGGAAGACACCGCCGGCGCCGACCACAACAAATACACTTGGGCCAACGCCGCCTACGCGATGGCCACCAACATCAACCGCTCGTACAAGCTCTACGGCTGGGGGTCTCGCATCCGCGGCGTCGAATCGGGCGGCGCAGTCGAAAATCTGCCGCTGCACACCTTCCCGAGCGACGATGGCGGCGTGGACCAGAAGTGCCCGACCGAAATCGCCATCAGCGATCGGCGCGAAGCCGAGTTGTCCAAGGCGGGGCTGCTGTCCCTCATCCATCGCAAGAACTCCGACTTCGCCGCCTTTATCGGCGCGCAGTCGCTCAACAAGCCCTTCGAATACGACGACCCCGACGCCACCGCCAACGCCAACCTTGCGGCGCGTCTGCCCTACATGTTTGCCTGCAACCGCTTTGCGCACTATCTCAAGTGCATCGTGCGCGACAAGATCGGCAGCTTCAAGGAACGCGCGGACATGCAGCGCTGGCTCAACAAGTGGATCTCGAGATACGTCGACGGCGATCCGGTGAATTCTGCCGAAGCCACCAAGGCGAAAAAGCCGCTGGCTGCCGCCGAAGTCGTAGTCGAGGAAATCGAGGGCAACCCCGGCTACTACGCCGCCAAGTTCTTCCTGCGCCCGCACTATCAGCTCGAGGGGCTTACCGTGTCGCTACGGCTGGTGTCCAAGCTGCCTTCGGCCAAGGGGGGGGGATAGAAGATGGCCTTTCTACCGGGAAACCGATTTTTTGAAACCGGCCCCCTGTTTTCGCGTTCCGGGACGCTACGCGTCTTCTCGGCGAATAGCGCAGCGGAGAGCCTGAGACTCTCTGCCCGATGCGGCATACGTCATAAGTTGTATTTGGCCTTCCCCGCGCGACGGAATGCATCCCGATATAGCCTGTGTCTCCTACATCGTATGCCATATTTACCCTTTCCCTGCGCAGCAGGATACTTCTCATCACGGTATTTCAAATCTACCGCGTTTTCTGGGAGCAGATCGGCAAACCCGGGCTTACCGGCCCCAAACTTGCTGCAAAACCGTTTTCATCAATCAGGCCGTCATCATCATAGTAGATAGGCCGCTACCAAGGAGAAACAACATGGACAACAAGCACTACGCGTGTTATCTGAAACTGGATGATGTCGTCGGAAGCTACAAAATGGGGGAAAATGAAGAGCTAGTCGGCGGTATAAAAGGTTGGGGTTGGAATGCATACGTAGAGAATAGCATCGAAGACACCATTACGAAAATCGCGCAAGCTGGCAGCTTCTTCAAGAGCACCCCTAAGTCGGGCTTCTTAACCTTGGTTAAAAGCCACGACATAGATTCGGCTATTCTATCGACTGTTTCACTCAATGCCGAACCCAAAGACAAAGGGGTATTGTTTGTATACGGCCCCGGTAAAGCAGGAGAAGAACCTCTCTTCCTGACAGTGACGATGGAGGGGGTGTATGTCAAAAAGGTAGAAAACAACTTTTCGGGCACTCAAGGGAAGACTGATACCTTCACCTTCACCTTCAGGAATATCATTTTCGAGTACAAAAATTATGACGGAAAAGAAGGTGATAAAGGAGCTAACGAAGCAAACTGGAAAGCTGAGTTTGATGCGCGCTAGGATCAAATAGAAATCAGGGACACCGGCTTTTTGAAACCTGCCCTCTGTCTTTGTGTTCTGGGAACAGACCGGCAAACCCGGGTTTGCAACCCGAAACTTTTTTCATCAATCAGGCCGCCATCGTAGTAGATAGGCCAACTCCAAGGAGAAACGACATGACTGAAGCATTCAAAATGAATCTGGGTACTGATATCAAGGGTAATCTAGAGAACGGGGACATCGGGTTAAACGCTTTGGAGTGGCATATGAGCTTCGGAGCAGAACTCCCGTGTTCCCAAGCAGCCACCATGCTTAATGGCCCCTTTGGTCATAGTCCAATCATCGTCGAAAAAAGTTACGACAACTCTTCGCCTACGCTGCTGAAATTGCTCATCAAAAACGGCGTTATAGAGAAAGGGACCGTTACAATAGGGAACGATGATGGCAGCACAACGAAGATGGAGATCATAGATGCGGCCCCCGTCGCAATTTCCATCGGTTATGATGGTAAAATGATTAAGGAGAAAGTGGATTTTGTTGTAGGCAATGTCCGCTACTCGACGCTGGTGACGGATAATAAAGGGAATGAGATGAAGAAAAACGATTTCGAGTTGTACCCCTAATACGGACAACAGTAGGGGCGGTAGCTCATCGTATATGTGTGTTTGTACCCACATAATTCTGTATAGGGCTGGAGCGGTTTTTGTTTGATCCTGTACAGTCGGCTTAACAACCCGTCATTGCGAGGAGCAAAGCGACGAAGCGATCCAGAGAGTCTCCGCTGGATTGCTTCGCTTCGCACGTCGAAGCGAAGCACAATCAACCGACATCCCTGACCCTGCGGCGCAAAACGGCACAGGCGTCGGCCCTGCGGGTGCGGTATCCCTCAACAAACTATGTCAAAGCGACGAGGGCGCTACATAAGTCATCGGCTGGAGGGCCTGCTCGATGCACCGCGTTCAGGTGCGCCCCCCTTCGATCAAAAATTGCTTTGCCCGACACCCACATTGTTCATTTCACCCCAACGTCGGCATCGTGGCTCAATCAGGCGGAGCGTTGGTTCGCCACGCCGATCGAAAAATACCTTCGCCGCGCGGAACGCATCGTTCGACATGGCAACCGGGACAGGCGATCCGCTATTGCATCGACCTCTATAACGCAAGTTCCCAACCGTTCATATGGCATAAATCGGCTGATGATATTCTTGACACCAGGCGGTCAATCGTAGTAAATAGGGTAGTTCCAAGGGGAGATGAGATGAACGCGACATGCACGCTGAAGTTGAGCAATGATATCGAGGGCGAGTTGAAGGATGGCTTGATTGAGATAGACTTTGTGGACTGGAATATGCCCGTCGAAACACAGCCCTCGTGTTCCAACCCGGAAGCCCCCTTTCTCAAAGGCAAAACTGGTTCAGGTACGCTCTCCGTGAGCAAAAAATACGACGCCTCTTCGCCTGCGCTGCTGAAATTTCTCATCAAAAACGGCGTTATAGAGGAAGGGATCTTTACCATGGAATGCGAGGACGGCCTCCCCAGGAAGATAACGATCAAGAATGCGTTGGTCACCAAGATTTTTCTCGACTCCTATCATGATGGAATACATGAACGTGTTCACCTGGTTTATGGAGATATCATTTTTTGACAGCCGGAGTGGAAGGGCGAAAAAGCTTTCGACTGCTCAAACCCGGTTTAATGGGGCGCTCAAAAATCTCTTGACGCTTTCGGCCATTACCTGCTGACCATGACTAGAAATCCTGAAATCATGGATGAGCTTGGTAAGGATCGCATCGCGGTCGATTCCTGCATCTGTTTTCAGCATGTCACATGAGATCTGCTGAGTCTGGCGACCGAGTTAGGCAACGTATCGAAGGCCTGCAAGGTGGTGGGCCTGTCCCGCGATATTTTCTATCGTTACCAAAATGCAGTGGCCGAGGGCGGAATAGAGGCCCTGTTCGAGGCCAACCGGCGCAAGCCCAACCCGAAGAACCGAGTAGAAGAGGCCGCGGAAGCAGCGGTGATTGCCTACGCGACCGAGCAGCCTGCACACGGCACTGGCACAGCCTGCGCCCTTCGAGGCGATGCTGCCGTACACATCAGAAAATGAACGCCATCTGTTCGAGTGTTTTTTCGTCCTGCGTGTCGCCTTGCTGACTCAGAAAGGCTTCAAGCGATTGAAGCGATTTTTTGGCCTCTGCATTGCCAAGTTCCACGGCTTTTTTCAGCCATTTTCGAGCCTCATTGATATTCTGCACAACCCCTAGCCCTTTTGCGTACATGACCCCGATATTGTGTTGGGCAACGGTGTCGCCACGTTCCGCAAGCTTGAGATACCACTTCAGGGATTCCGAATAATATGGTTCGATAAGCTCGTCGCAGCCCGCGTATATTTTCGCAAGATGGGTCTGTGCCAGAAAATGGCCCTGTTCCGCCGCCCTCGTATACCACTTCAAGGCTTCTGAAACGTCCGGCTCCCCGACGCACCAGCCCGTGGAATACATGTAGCCAAGCTCATGCTGGGCATCCACGAGTCCCTGTTCCGCCGCTTTTTCAAACCATCGCATGCCTTTTTCTTCGTTTTCCCTGCCGCCCAGGAACCAGCAGTAAATTCCTCCAAGCTCGAATTGAGCCTTCACATCGCCCTGTTCCGCCGCCTGACGAAATCCTTCCGTGGCCATTTGAAACCATCGTGCGGATTCCTCTTCAAACCACTTGACATCTTTTTCGCCGGAGAACAGACCCAGTGCGGTGGCAACCGTTTTGATCCGCTTGTTCTGGCTTCCGTCGCCTTTCTTGGCCATGTCGTATATTTCACCCAGGCGGCATTGCGCTTCCGCGTCCCCTTGCTCCGCAGCTTGACGAAACCCTTCCATTGCCGTTTGAATCCACCTGATGGCTTCTTCTTCATTTTTTTTGTTGGGCGGAAGCCTGGAGTACATCAGTCCAAGTTCATATTGGGCCTTTGCGTATCCCTGTTCAGCCGCCTTGAGATAGCACTGCATGGCCTTTGTCGAGTCCTGCTTGACGCCTCGGCCTTCTTCGTACATGCACCCAAGGTCATATTGAGATTCTGCATCTCCTTGATCTGCCGCATATTTTATTTCTTCAAAACGCTTCATCAGAGCAAACAGCGCCATTTTTATCCTCCTGATATGAAGTGACGATTATTTCTTTGAGAACCCGACCGCGTGCGCGACGTAGTACACGCTCATGCGCATCCAGCATGGATATGTGATTGAATCGAGGATGGGCGGGTCAAGCCGGGTCGGTCGATGTTTCTTCATCCTCCTGCCGCCAGTTCCGAAAGCAGGATGCTCTGGGCGGAGTGCGCGGCGCGGCGTGGGGTCTTGCGCCGGTAGCGTCCGTCGGACTGCATCTCCCATGCCTGGGAGTTGTCGAGGAGGTAGCAGCGCAAGCCTTCCTTGATGACCCGGCGCTTGAGTTGCGGGTCGAGCACGGGAAAGGCGGTTTCGATGCGGCGGAAGAAGTTGCGCGGCATCCAGTCGGCGCTCGACAGGTAGACCCGGTCTTCGCCATCGGTGCGGAAGTACATGATGCGGTGGTGTTCCAGGAACCGCCCGACGAGCGAGCGCACGCGGATGTTTTCTGAAAGTCCCGGCACGCCGGGGCGCAGCGCGCAAGGGCCGCGCACGATGAGATCGATTTCCACTCCGGCGGAGGAGGCTTCGTAGAGCGCCTCGATGGTTTCGGGGTCGAGCAGGGCGTTCACCTTGGCGATGATGCGAGCGCGTCGGCCCGCACGGGCGATTTCGGTTTCGTTCCGGATGGCGGCAACGACGTTGGGCTGGAGTGTGAACGGCGCCTGCCACAGGTGGGTGAGGGTGGAAGCCCGCCCGAGGCCGGTGATCTGTTTGAAGATTTCGGCGACATCTTCGCCGATGTGTTCGTTGGCGGTCATCAGCCCGAAGTCGGTGTAGAAGCGCGTGGTGCCGGGGTGGTAATTGCCGGTTCCCAGGTGGACGTAGCGGCGCAGACCGTCGTCGATTTCCCGGCGCACGAGCATGAGCAGCTTGGCGTGTACCTTGTAGCCGAAAACGCCATAGACGACATGCGCGCCCGCCTCTTCGAGGCGGTTGGCCCAGGAGATGTTGGCCTCTTCGTCGAAGCGGGCCATGAGCTCGAGGACGACGGTGACTTCCTTGCCTTTTTGTGCAGCGCGAACGAGGTGTTCCATGAGCACGGAATCGGTTCCGGTGCGATAGACGGTCATCTTGATGGCGACGACTTGCGGGTCGTCCGCACCCGCGCGCAAGAATTCGATGACCGGACTGAAGCTCTGGAAGGGGTGATGAAGCAGGACATCGTGATCGCGGAGGACGGAGAAGATGTCGCGTTGGTGTCCGAGCGATTTGGGCAAACCGGGACGGAAGGGCGGGTACTTGAGGTCGGGGCGGTCGACCCAGTCGGGCACCTGCATCATGCGCACGAGGTTGACGATGCCAGGGGTGGTGTACAGGTCGGTGTGATCGAGCCGGAAGTGCTGGAGGAGAAAATCGGCCATCAGTTCGGAACAGTTGTCGGCCACTTCCAGCCGCACGGCGTCGCCGTAGTGGCGTTGCTGGAGTTCGCCCTTGAGCTGGGCGCGCAGATCCTTGACTTCTTCTTCGTCGACAAAGAGGTTGGAGTTGCGGGTGACGCGGAATTGGTAGCAACCATGCACATGCATGCCGTCGAAGAGCTCGTCGACGTGAGTGTGCAGCACCGAGGAGAGAAAGACGAAGGTGTAGGGCGCCTGGCCGGGCCGATCCGGCAGACGGATGATCCGGGGGAGTACCCTGGGAGCCTGCACGATGGCGGTGTTCGAGACGCGACCGAAGGCGTCGCGCCCTTCGAGTTCCACGGCGAAGTTCAGGCTCTTGTTGAATACCCTTGGGAAGGGGTGCGCGGGGTCGAGCCCGATGGGGGTGAGCACGGGCATGACTTCGCGCCGGAAAAAGTCGTGTATCCAGGCGCTTTGCGCCTCGTCCCAAAGCCCACGCCGCAGGAAGAAGACGCCTTCGTTCTCCAGAGCGGGCAGGATGACGTCGTTGAGCAGCGCGTATTGTTCGGACAGGATCTGGTGCACTTCGTTGCTGACGAGCGCAAGCAACTCGATGGGCAGAATGCCGTCGGTGGCGGCGATGTTGGTACCGAGGCGGATCTGTTCGCGGATGCCGGACACCCTGATCTCGAAAAATTCATCGAGATTGCTCGATACGATGCACAGGAACCGCAGCCGTTCGAGGAGCGGAACCGCCGGGTCGGCGGCTTGCGCAAGCACGCGGCGCTGGAATTGCAGCAGGGATAGCTCACGGTTGATGTAGTGTTCCGCGTCGTAGGAATTCTTGTCGATCTGGGCGGCCATGATGTTCGTTCCTGCTGGAGTGATAGCGTGATTATGTGACATTCACGGCGCAATGGCGAAAAAACCGGCAAAAGGGGTTTTTTCGCGGCACAGGAGCCGGGATGATGCGATGCTAGAATGCGCGTCGTCCCGTTTCCGGCGCGCCACGAGTCGCATTTTTCGAGTCCCCATGATGCAGGATGTGATTGCCGCAATCGATCTCGGTTCCAACAGTTTCCGCCTCCAGGTCGGACACATCGTCAATGGTCAGGTCTACGCCTTCGATGGATTGAAGGAGCCTGTGCAGTTGGCGGCGGGCCTGACGGCGGACAAGTGGCTGGACGAAGAGGCTTGTCAGCGGGGTCTCGCCGCCTTGCGCCTGTTCCATGAACGGCTCGCGGGCTTTTCGCCCGATGCGGTGCGCGCGGTGGCAACCAATACGCTACGTGTTGCCAAGAACGCGGCGAGTTTTTTGCGTCGGGCCGAAGAGGCGCTCGGTTTTCCCATCGAGGTGATCGGCGGACGC
This sequence comes from Betaproteobacteria bacterium, assembly GCA_009776435.1. Lineage (GTDB taxonomy): Bacteria > Pseudomonadota > Gammaproteobacteria > Burkholderiales > Rhodocyclaceae > WRNU01. The sequence goes on from WRNU01000036.1 coordinate 12,309, forward strand.
GAGGAAGCGCGCCTGATCTACGTGGGAGTCGTCCACACGCTGCCCGATCCGCATCGCCAGCAGTTGATCGTCGATATCGGCGGCGGTTCGACCGAATTCATCATCGGCAAGAGTTTCGAACCCGTTTTGCTCGATTCGCTCTACATGGGCTGCGTCGGTTACAGCCTGCGTTATTTTCCCGGCGGAAAGGTCGACAAGCGCAGTTTCCGGGAGGCGGAACTTTCCGCGCGCCGCGAATTGCAGTCGATTGCCCACGAGTACCGCGAAACGGGCTGGGAGACGGCAGTCGGTTCCAGCGGCTCGGCCAAGGCACTGACGGAAATTCTCGTGGAGAACGGTTTCTCGGAGGGTGGAATCACCCGCGACGGGTTGGAGAAGCTGCGCACGGTCTTCCTGCGCGCGGGCGCTGTCGATGCGGTCGATCTGCATGCCTTGAGGGGCGACCGGATGTCCGTCATCCTCGGGGGGCTTGCGATCATGACTGCGGTATTCCACGAGTTTGGACTGCGGCACATGACGTTTTCGGAAGGCGCGCTCCGGCTGGGCGTGCTTTACGATCTGTTGGGGCGCACTCACCGCAAAGACCTGCGCGATACGACGGTCAATGCCTTCATGGATCGTTACCAGGTCAATGTGCGCCAGGCCGTACAGGTGGCGGATACGGCCTGTTTCCTGCTCGCGCAACTCGATCCGGCTGCCGCCGATCCGATCAATGTGGATCGCAGATTCCTGCGTTGGGTGGCGCTTTTGCACGAGATCGGCATTTCCGTCGCGCATGCGGGGTATCACAAGCACAGCGCCTACATCCTCGCCCACGCCGACATGCCGGGTTTTTCGCGCATGGATCAGGCGCGGCTGTCGAGGCTTGCGCTCGCCCATCGCGGCAAGCTCGAACGTCTGGCGGATATCGACCCGTCGAGTCGGGACTGGTTGTTGATCGCCTGCCTGCGTCTGGCGGTGGTGATTCATCGCGCCCGCGACAACCGGGGCGTGCCGGACATCACCCTGACCCGGATGAAGCGCGGTTTCGTCGTCGAAACTTCGCCAGGGTGGCTACAGGAACTCCCGCTCACTGCCGCCGGGTTCGAGGAAGAACGGTTACAGTGGCGCTCGGTCGGTCGCGTGCTTACCGTGCGCACGCGGGCGGCTCGCATGGTTTGAGTCGTGCTGATCGACACGCATTTTCATCTCGACGCAACCGAGTTCGATCCGGATCGCGCGACGGTGCTTGCGCGCGCACGCGCGGCGGGCGTCGAGCAGTTCGTCGTGCCCGCCGTCGACTGCGCGGGGTTTGCGCCAGTGTTGGCGCTGGCCGAAACGATACCCGGCGTTTTTCCGGCGCTCGGCATTCATCCGCTCTACGTCGACCGTGCCGATGAAGCCGATCTCGATCGCCTCGATGCGCTGCTCGCGCAGGGCCGCGCCGTGGCCGTCGGGGAAATCGGGCTGGATCATCATGTTCCGGGGTTCGATGCTGCGCGGCAGGAAGCATTCTTTACCGCGCAACTCGGGTTGGCGCGCCGTCACGGGTTGCCGGTCATTCTCCATGCGCGCCGCGCGCAGGATGCCGTGCTTGCGGCCTTGCGGCGAATCGGAATCGAAGGAGGCATCGCGCATGCTTTCAACGGCAGCCTCCAGCAGGCGGAGGCTTTTATCGCACTGAGATTCAAACTCGGTTTTGGCGGCGCGATGACCTTTGACGGATCACGCCGCATCCGGCGTCTCGCGGCTGAATTGCCGTTGGAGGCGATCGTGCTCGAAACCGATGCGCCGGACATCCCCCCCGTCTGGGCGCGCGGTGAACGCAATGTGCCGGAAAATCTCCTGCGCATTGCAAAAGTGCTCGCCGATATACGAAATCTATCACTCGAAGAAATTATTCAAGCCACTTCAGATAACGCTCGCGCGGTGCTGGTTTTGCCGGGAAATGACTGAACTGTGCCGGGAAATACGCCTTCTTTCATTCGATATGATTCATCGAATGAACACGGGTCGAACGCATCCTCGCCGTTGTACGGCGAGATCAGGGAGACAAGCGTAATGCAAAACCGAAGGCTCCCCTGAATCGGATCGAGGAATTCCCGCCATGTATGGTGGAGAGACTCGAAGCGGTAATTTGTCACACAGTGTTTTCCGCATTGCAGCATGTATTGTTCGTGCCAAAGTGCCATAATTGGCGCACCCGGAGAAGTCCACGTCCGGGTGCATTCGTTGCAGTGCCTTAACCGATCCTACAAAGGAGACAACTTTGAAAATACTGGTCCCGGTCAAACGTGTGGTCGACTACAACGTCAATATCCGCGTCAAGGCGGATGGCAGCGGAGTAGATCTGGCCAACGTGAAAATGAGTATGAATCCATTCGATGAAATCGCGGTTGAAGAGGCGGTGCGCTTGAAGGAAGCGGGTGTAGCGTCCGAAGTGGTCGTTATGAGCGCAGGTCTGTCAGCCGCGCAGGAAACGCTGCGCACCGCGATGGCAATGGGGGCTGATCGCGGCATCCTGGTGGAAACCGATGCCGATCTGCAACCGCTGGCGGTTGCCAAGCTTTTGAAAGCGATTGTCGACAAGGAAGCCCCGAAAATGGTCATCGCGGGCAAACAGGCTATCGACGACGACGCCAACCAGACGGGGCAGATGCTTGCCGCGCTGCTTGGTTGGTCGCAGGCAACGTTCATTTCCAAGCTCGTTCCCGGCGCGGACGAAATCACCGTTACCCGCGAAATCGACGGCGGTCTGGAAAAGCTGGCGATCAAGCTGCCAGCGGTGGTGACGGTCGACCTGCGTCTCAACGAACCGCGCTACGCCACCTTGCCGAACATCATGAAGGCGAAGAAAAAGCAGCTCGACATCATGAAACCTGCCGATCTGGGTGTGGATGTCGCGCCGAGGCTGGCAACTCTCAAGGTAACGGAGCCGCCCAAGCGCAGTGCAGGAATCATCGTGGCCGATGTCGGTCAACTGGTCGATAAACTCAAGAACGTTGCAAAGGTGATCTGATTATGGCCATTCTCGTCATTGCCGAACACGACAACGCCGCCCTGAAGGCTGCGACCCTCAATGCCGTGACTGCCGCCGGACGCCTCGGCGGCGACGTTCACCTGCTTGTAGCCGGAGCCAACGTCGGCACGGTAAGTCAAGCTGCCGCCAAGGTGGCGGGCGTTGCCAAGGTGCTTGTCGCCGATGCGCCGCAGTACGAAGCGCAAATTCCGGAAAACCTCGCCGTCCTGGTCAAGGGGCTGGCTTCCGGTTACAGCCACATCGTGGCGCCCTCCACCAGCGCAGGCAAAAACCTGTCGCCCCGCGTGGCGGCGCTGCTCGATGTTGCCCAGATCAGCGACATCATCGCCGTCGAGGCGCCGGACACCTTCGTGCGTCCGATCTATGCCGGTAACGCGCTGGCGACGGTGAAAAGCGCCGATCCGATCAAGGTGCTCACCGTGCGCACGACCGCGTTCGACGCGGCCGGGGAAGGCGGCGGCGCGGCAGTCGAACCGGTGGCGGCGCAACCCGATCTTGGTCTCGTGTCCCTGATCGGGCGCGAAGTCACCAAGAGCGCCCGTCCCGAGTTGGGGGCGGCCAAGGTCGTCGTCTCCGGAGGTCGTGGTCTGGGTAGCGGTGAAAACTTCAACAAGCTGCTCGAACCGCTGGCCGACAAACTCGGTGCGGCGCTCGGCGCTACCCGTGCCGCCGTGGACGCCGGTTTCGTGCCCAACGACTATCAGGTAGGACAAACAGGCAAGATCGTCGCGCCACAGCTCTACTTCGCCATCGGAGTCTCGGGGGCGATCCAGCATCTGGCCGGCATGAAGGATTCCAAGGTGATCGTGGCGATCAACAAGGATGCCGACGCGCCGATCTTCCAGGTGGCCGATTTCGGCTTGGTAGCCGACCTGTTTACCGCTGTGCCGGAGCTGACGGCGGCACTGGGTTGAACCCGCTGTCGTCCGAATTGTTGCATTTAACATCGAAACACTTACTGGAGGGAGACACTCTATGAGCACCTACAACGCACCGCTTGCCGACATGCGTTTTGTCCTGAACGAACTGGCTGGATTGCAGGAAATTCTTGAATTGCCAGATTTCGCCGAAGTCGATGCCGACACGGTCGACGCCATTCTGGAAGAGGCCGCCAAATTTGCGTCCCAGGTCGTCGACCCCCTGAACCTGAGGGGCGACACGGACAGCCCGGTCTGGAAAAACGGCGTCGTCACCACGAATCAGGAATACAAGGACGCCTACAAGCTGTTTTGTGAAAACGGCTGGCATGCCATGCCGGTCGACGTCAAATACGGCGGTCAGGGCTTGCCCCACCTCGTCAACATCGCGGTCAATGAAATGTGGCGTTCCGCCAGCATCGCTTTCGCGCTGTGTCCGATGCTGACCCTGGGTGCGATCGAAGCGGTTCGTCATCACGCTTCCGAGGAACTCAAGGAAAAGTACCTGCACAAGATGGCCGACGGCACTTGGTCGGGCACGATGAACCTGACCGAACCGCAAGCCGGTTCCGACCTGACGGCCATTCGCACCAAGGCCGTGGTCGACCCCAGCGGCGACGGCACGTATCGGATTACCGGCACCAAGATCTTCATCACTTGGGGCGAACACGACATGGCGGAGAACATCATCCATCTCGTGCTCGCGCGCCTGCCCAATTCCGATCCGGGCCTGAAAGGCATCTCGCTCTTCGTCGTTCCCAAGTACCTCGTCAATGACGACGGCAGCCTGGGCGAGCGTAACGACCTGATCTGCTCGGCCATCGAGCACAAGCTCGGCATCCACGGCAGCGTCACATCGGTCATGTCCTATGGCGACAATATTGGCGCGAAAGGCTGGCTGGTCGGACAGGAAGGCAAGGGCGTGGCCTACATGTTCACGATGATGAACCACGCGCGCCTCAACGTTGGTCTGGAAGGCGTCGGCGTGGCCGAGCGCGCCTACCAGCATGCGCTGGCCTATGCCCGTGAGCGCATTCAGGGCGCGATCATCGGCGACAAGACCAAGGAAACCAAGCCCATCCTGTTCCATCCGGATGTGCGTCGTCTCCTGATGAACATGAAGTCCCGCACCGAAGCCATGCGCGCCATTGCCTACTTTGTGGCCGGCAACATGGACAAGTCCGCGCACCATCCCGATGCGGCGGTACGCAAGCAATCACAGGCGTATGTCGAGTTGCTCACCCCGGTAGTCAAGGGCTGGAGCACCGAAAACGGCATCGACATTGCTTCCGATGGCATCCAGGTGTTTGGCGGAACCGGCTTCATCGAAGAGACCGGCGCGGCGCTGTACCTGCGCGACGCCCGCATCACCACGATCTACGAAGGCACGACCGCCATCCAGGCCAACGACCTGGTGGGCCGCAAGACCGCGCGTGAAAAGGATGAGGCAGGTAACGTCGGCTTTACTGCCCGTGGGCTGTACAAGGACATTGCCGCCTATGCCGACAAGCTCTCCGGTGACGCCAGGATGGGCGATGTCGGCAAGCTCCTGAGAGAAGCCGTCCAGGCGCAGATCGACGCAACCGAATGGCTGATCGGCGTCTATGGCAGTAAGCCGGAAGTCGTGCACGCCGGTTCCGTCCCCTACCTCAAGCTCACCGGCATCGTGGTGGGCGGCTGGTTGCTGGCCAAGTCCGCGCAGATTGCGCAGGCGAAGCTGGACGCGGGCGCGACCGACGGCTACCTCCAGGGCAAACTGTCAACGACCCGTTTCTTCGCGCAGCACTGGCTGGTGCAAGCCAGGGCGATGGCGACGGAAATCACCCAGGGCGGCGAGTCGGTGTTTGGTCTGGACGAGCCTCTGTTCTAAGAAGGCAGTGGGCAAACGGCATCGCTCCAAAGGGGGGATGCCGTGTTGGAAAAAGCGGCGAATGGCAACGTTCGCCGCTTTTTTTAGCCCCTTTCGCCGTGCGCCTCATTGATCTGGTTCGCGTAACCGGGCGTTGCGACTCCCTCCGTCACGCCTTCGGCGTGCCGCCTCCCTCGAGAGGGAGGCTATAGAGTTAGCGCGCCTTCGGCGCGCGGAGGCGCTGACTCAACCCGTC
>WRNU01000037.1 GCA_009776435.1 Betaproteobacteria bacterium
AAGAACCTCGACCTCACCCTGCGCCTGGGGATCGACTCCAGGGACGAAATCGGTGAGTTGAGCCAGTCTTTCGATCTCATGATGGGCAAGCTCCAGAGCGTCTTCAAAACCATCCAGACGCAAGTCGACGAAGTCGGCAAGACCGTAGAGTCCGTAGCCACATCCGCCCAGGAAGTCGCGCAAAGTTCGGCGAACCAGAGCAGTTCTTCCTCGGCGATGGCGGCTGCCATCGAGCAGATGGGTGTTTCCATCAACACCGTTTCCAGCAGCGCCCTGGATGCGCAGACGATGGCAACGGAAGCGGGCGCGATGTCCGAGCAGGGCAACCAGATCATCAGGAAGACGCGGGACGAAATGGGCACGATTGCGCAAATCGTCTCCGGCGCCTCCAGGGTCATCAAGACCCTTGGCGAGGAATCGCACCAGATCACGAGCGTGGTCAATGTCATCAAGGAGGTGGCCGATCAGACTAACCTGCTTGCGCTCAACGCGGCCATCGAGGCGGCCAGGGCGGGCGAACAGGGCCGGGGGTTCGCGGTGGTGGCGGACGAGGTGCGCAAACTTGCCGAGCGCACGGCCCAATCGACGCTGGACATCAGCGGCATGGTGGGCAAGATACAGGTTTCAGCCGACGAAGCGGTCAGGGAGATGGGAGGGGTGGTGAGCCAGGTGGAAAGCGGGCAGAGCCTGGCGCAGGAAGCGGGCGGACGGATGCAGTCCATCCATGAGAGTGCTGCCAGGGTGTCAGGAGCCGTTACCGAAATTTCGGATGCGCTGAAGGAACAGAGCCATGCCAGCCACGATCTGACGCGCCACGTGGAGAGCATCGCACAGATGACCGAGCAAAATAACGCCGCTGCCGGGGGCGTGGCCGAAAACGCCAGGTACCTCGGCCAGTTGGCCACCGAAGTCAGGGTTGCCTTGCGGCATTTCAGAACGTGAGTCCTGCCTGTCGTGTGAGCATTTTGTGACATGCCGTTCTCAGTTTCCGGTGGAGTGCGGTAAGCTTTCGCGCCTGACATTCTGCCGCCGAAACTGGAGCTTCAGGCCATGACCGTTCGTACCCGCTTCGCCCCCAGCCCGACCGGCTACCTGCACATCGGAGGGGCGCGTACCGCACTGTTTTCGTGGGCATACGCCCGCCATCACGGTGGCAGTTTCATCCTGCGTATCGAAGATACCGACCTGGCGCGCTCAACAAAGGAGGCGGTACAGGCCATTCTCGACGGCATGGCCTGGCTCGGACTGGAGCACGATGAGGGGCCGTTCTACCAGACGCAGCGCATGGAGCGTTACGGGGAGGTGATTCGGCAAATGCTCGCCGCCGGGACGGCTTATTACTGTTACACCTCGAAGGAAGAACTCGATGCCCTGCGCGCTGCACAGGAAGCGCGCAACGAAAAGCCGCGTTACGACGGGCGCTGGCGACCCGAACCCGGCAAGACGCTCCCGCCTCCGCCCCTGGGCGTGGAGCCGGTGGTGCGTTTCCGCAATCCGGTCGATGGGCGGGTGGTCTGGGACGATCTGGTCAAGGGACGGATCGAAATCGGTAACGCCGAACTGGACGACTTCATCATTGCCCGCGCGGACGGTTCACCGACCTACAATTTCTGCGTGGTGGTCGACGATTGGGACATGGGCATTACCCACGTCATTCGCGGGGACGACCACGTCAACAACACGCCGCGCCAGATCAACGTGCTGGCTGCGCTGGGCGCGCCGNTGCCGCAGTACGCGCACCTGTCGATGATCCTCGGCGGCGATGGCGCGAAACTGTCCAAGCGTCACGGCGCGGTGAGCGTGATGCAGTATCACGAGGACGGTTTTTTGCCGGAGGCGGTCGTGAACTATCTTGCACGCCTTGGCTGGAGCCACGGCGACGACGAGCTTTTCAGCCGCGAGCAGTTCGTCGAATGGTTCGACCTCGATCGCCTCACGCCCTCGGCGGCGCGCTTCGATACGGACAAGCTGATCTGGCTCAATGCGCAGTACATCAAGGCGGCAGACGTACAGCGTCTCGCGGAAGATGCCGCCGCCCGACTGTCGAGGCGCGGCGTCGAGCCGCATGCCGGCCCGGATCTCGCTGCCGTCGTGGCGCTCTACAGGGAACGCGCAGGCAGTCTCGTCGAACTGGCGGATGCCGTCGCGCCGTTCTGTCGGCTGGATGAGATTTCTCCCGATCTTGCCGAGAAGCATTTCACCGCCCCGGCGCGGGAGGCGCTCGCGGCCCTCGAAGCACGGTTTACCGCGTTATCGGAGTGGGAAAAGGGCGCAATCGGCCAGACGATCAAGGACGTGATGAAAGAGCAAGGCCTGAAAATGCCGCAAGTCGCCATTCCCTTGCGGGTGGCGTTGCTCGGCGTGGAACATACGCCGTCGATCGACGCCGTGCTGGAAGTGCTTGGGCGCGAACGGACGCTGCAAAGGCTGGCGCGGCTGCGCTGATCGGCGCTCACGCTGCACGCGCGTTTACGAATCGCTCGTGCCCGCGCCTCGAGGCGTCCTGCTCATCGGAGGCATTGCGCTCGACATGTGCTCGGTGCGCACCCCCCCGCTTACGGAAATAGTGCTTATCTCTGCGCTTTCGTTTTCGAGCTCGAATGGAGGGTGTTGCCGGTCCGGATCGTAGAGTTCGGTGCGGTTACGTCCTGCCGCCTTTGCAGCGTAGAGAGCTTCGTCGGCCCGGCGCAGCGGCGCGTCGGCGGTCATGTCGTCGCCGCGCAAGTCCGAGATGCCGATGCTGACCGTGCATGCAATAAGCGCGTCGCCAACTTTGACCGGGTTATTCTCGAAAGCGCGCCGCAGCCGCTCGGCGAGTCCGCATGCGCCGGGCACGCCGTCGCCGGGCAGCAGGACGGCGAATTCCTCGCCGCCCAGACGACCGATGATGTCGCTGCGTCGCACGGTCTGGCGGACGATGTGCACGAAATGGCTCAATACGACATCCCCGGTGGCATGGCCGTATTTATCGTTGACGTGCTTGAAGAAATCGAGATCGGTCATCAGGATCGATGTATGTCCGCCGTAGCGGCGCAGACGCACCAGTTCGGTATCGAGTTGATCGAGAAAATGACGGCGGTTGCTGACCCCCGTGAGCGAATCGGTGGTGGCCAGTTGCAGCAGGGCTTCCTGACGGTTGCGCTGTTCGGTGATGTCGTGGAAGACGATTACCGCGCCATTTCTTTTCCCCTGTTCAAAGATGGGCGTGACCACCACTTTCGCAGGGAAACAACTGCCGTCGCGCCGGGAAAGCCACTCTTCGGCTTCGCGCGGCTTGCCGTCCTCCACGGTTTGCATGAACGTCTTTGCCGGGTCCGACTGAGAGTCGGGGTCTTGGGGATAGAAAAGATCGCGCGGATTCCTGCCCATGACTTCTTCTAGCTGGAAACCATGCATGGCGAGCGCGGAGCGGTTGATGAAAGTAATGCATCCGTCATTGTCGATGCCGCAAATGCCGTTGGCGGCAGTATCGAGGAGCAGGGTGTTGTATTGCAGGAGATTTTTGATGGTGGCCGTGTTTTGCTTCAGTTGGCGTTTCCATTCGCGGCGCAACATGTACAGCAGCAGGAGCAGGAATAACTGGGCGAATACCCAGGCGGCCAGCGTGTTGGCGAGCACTGCCGCACGATCCTTGTTCAGGTGTTCGACCCGATCGGTGATGTCGCGCCAGATCAGTACGGTTCCCGGCGGCAACCTGGGCAGGGGATCGAGTTGGCTCTGGTAATCGTCGAGTGCCAGGGTGATGAGTTGAAAGTGACGCTCTTTCCATGTCAACAAATGGTGCTGGGGAAGGTCCGCAGGCAATAATCCGGACTGGAGCAGTTCTCTCGCTTCCGGGCGGCTCGACGCGAGGATGAAGCCATATCGGGTTTCTATCGTGGGCCGGTATCTCTCCAGCATGATGCTGGAAACCTGCTTGCTGTCGAGCAGCAGAACGATGCCTGTGTTGAATTGCTTATCCAGCCGGTTCAGAAACCTGTTCATGTCGAAGCCGACTTCCACGATGCCCACATGGCGTTCGCTGCCATCCGGCATGGTGCGCGTGACGGCTACCACGCCGCGAACGCCGGCGTAGGTATACGCGATCTCGAAACCGCTGCGTGGATTGTGGTCTTGTATGACGTCGGCCAGCATGGGGCGTGCCTCGGTACGTACATCGCCGAAAAGGGTTGGCGCACTCATGCGCAGGAAAGAGGTGCCGTCGGGGAGCAGGAATTGCAGGTGCTCTACCTCGTAGCGGGTGCTCAGTTCGTCCCATTGCCGTTTCATCTGTTCCTGGAGGGCGTGCCGCACCTGTGTTGCGTGCGCGCCGCCGTCGCTCTGAGCCTGCTCGGTGCGCGCGGCTTCAATCGCTTCGTCGAGCAGGCGCTGGATTTCGGCGTTGGCGGAAATGCTGTGAGCCAGGGCTTGCGCGTGCCGCGAGAGCGCCTCGTTCTGAGAGGTATAAACGCCATGAAGCCTGGCGCTGACGCCAGCGAGTTCGATGTCGAAATTCTTCTCGACCTGCCCGTACAGGTTCCAGCCAATGACCACAAAAACAGCCATGAGCGCGAGGCTGCTCAGCCAGATGGAAAGTTTGTAGGGCAAGGACTTATGGGAAAGTCTGTGAGGCATGGACTTATTTGTTTGAAAACTTATTTGCCCTGTATATTACGAAAGTGAAAGTCGGCATTGGATTTTATTCACGTCACCAGCCCTGATAATCGTTATCGTCCGTGATGCGTTTCCGGTTTCGGCGCGCAAAAGGCATTTGGGCTTGTTTGCGTTACTGTTGCCTGGGCCATTTCGGGCTACACGGGCGGCGAAGGCGCAAGCGAGGCGCGGTTGGCTTCGATGAGGGCGTCGATGCGGCTGCGTTCGATGCGGGTCATCAGATGATTGTAGGGATTGATGCGATGCCCGACGGGGAGCGGCTGCCATAGGCCCCGCCAGTCGAGGGGGGGGATGTCGAGGAATCGTTCGACCTCTCCGGCAAGCGACGGCAACACGGGCTTGAGGGCGCGGGTGAGGTCGCGGAACAGGGTGAGGGCGGTGCTGCATACGGTGTGCAGGGCGTCTTCCTGTCCTTCCTGTTTGGCGAGTTCCCAGGGTTTTTTGTCGTTGATGTACTGGTTGGCGAGGTCGGCGAGCCGCATGGTTTCGCGTAGCGCCCGACCATAGTCGCGGGCCTCGAACGCTTCGACGAGGGTGTGCTCGTTCCATGCGTCGACAAAGGCTTGCGCGGCGGCCTCGTCGATGACGCCCAGCCTGCCGTCGAAACGTTTATTGATGAAACCGGCGCACCGACTGGCGAGATTGACGTATTTTCCGACGAGATCGGCGTTCACGCGCGCGATCATGTCGTCGAGGTTGAGGTCGAGATCCTCCATGCTGCCGTTGGATTTGCTCGCAAAGTAATAGCGCAGGGCTTCGGGGTCGAGTCCCTGGTCGAGCCAGGAACGGGCGGTGATGAAGGTTCCGCGGCCCTTGCTCATCTTTGCGCCATTGACGGTGAGAAAGCCATTGACGCACAGTTGGCTCGGGGCGCGGTAGCCCGCGAATTCCAGCATCGCCGGCCAGAAGAGGGCATGAAAATAAAGGATGTCCTTGCCGATGAAATGCACCATCTCGGTGCCGCAGGCGGCGGCCTTTTGGGCGTCGATGTAGTCTTCCACACAGATGTCGCCACGCTTTTCGGCGAAGTTCCTGAAACTCGCCAGGTAGCCGATGGGCGCGTCGAGCCAGACGTAGAAATATTTGCCGGGGGCGTCCGGGATTTCAAAGCCGAAGTAGGGCGCATCGCGCGAGATGTCCCAGTCGGTGAGTTGGTTGTCGCCGTCGAACCCCAGCCATTCACGCATCTTGTTGGCGGCTTCCGGTTGAAGCCGACGCACCCCTGGGCGGGCTTCGCCCGTGGTCCATTCGCGCAGGAAGGCGGCGGTGCGCGCGTCGGACAGTCGGAAGAAGTAGTGTTCCGAAGCTCGCAGCACGGGCGCGGCGCCGGAGACGGCGGAGCGGGGGTTTTTCAGTTCGGTGGGGGCGTAGGCCGCGCCGCAGGCTTCGCAGTTGTCGCCGTATTGGTCTTGCGCGCCGCACTTGGGGCACTCGCCCCTGATGAAGCGGTCGGGGAGGAACATCTCCCTGACCGGGTCGTAGAACTGTTCGATGGCGCGGGCGTCGATGAGATCTGCGGCCTTGAGGCGGGTGTAGATATCTTCGGCGTAGGCGCGGTTTTCCGGGCTGTGGGTGGAATGGTAGTTGTCGAAGACCACCCCGAAGTCGGTGAAGTCGCGCAGGTGTTCGCCGTGCACGCGATTGATGAGATCCTCGGGGCGGATGCCTTCCGCCTCCGCCCGCAGCATGATGGGCGTTCCATGCGTGTCGTCGGCGCAGACGTAGTGCACGGTGTGGCCGCACATGCGCTGGAAGCGCACCCAGATGTCGGCCTGGGCGTAGCCGACGAGATGACCGAGGTGGATGTCGCCGTTGGCGTAGGGCAGGGCGTTGGTGACGAGAATCTTGCGGGACATGGCCTGTTTTTTTTCTGCAAAACATCCATTCTATCAAAGCCGACCCCGGCGGATATTTGCTACTGTCCGACAAAGCGTTTTATTCTCACGAACTTTTGGGGCTACGGGGTTTCCAACGACCATGCAAAACAGATTGATAACCTGGCCCGGCAACATTTATGCCGTGGATTCCGGCTACGCGCGCCCCGGTCTGGCTGCCGTGCATCTGATCGTGGAAGAGGGGCGCGTGGCGATTGTCGATACCGCCCACAACCGCTCGTGGCCGCGCTTTCTCGCCGCGCTGACCGAACTTGGCCTGACGCCGGAGGCCGTGGACTACGTGTTTCTCACGCATGTGCATCTCGACCATGCCGGAGGAAGCGGGGTTTACATGGCCCGCCTGCCGAACGCGAAGCTGGTGGTACATCCGAGTGGCGCGCCCCACATGATCGACCCCAGTCGGCTTTATGCTTCCACCCTGGCCGTGTATGGCTGGATAAAAACCCTTTATCTCTACGGCAGGCTGGTTCCGGTTCCGGCCGAGCGGGTCATCGAGGCCGAAGACGGGCAGGTTTTCAGCCTCGCGGGACGGCCCCTGCAATGCCTGTATACGCCCGGCCACGCCAAGCACCATCTTTGCCTGTGGGACGAACGCGAGCGCGCCTGTTTTACCGGCGACACCTTCGGTATTGCGTACCGCGAACTGTATATGGATGGGAAACCCTTCCTCATTCCCGCCACGACCCCGACGCATTTCGACCCGGAGGTGTTGAAAGATTCGGTTCGACGGCTGCTTGCGCTTCAACCCGAGGCGATGTATCTCACCCATTTCAGTCGGGTGGACGACGTGGCGCGTCAGGGCGAACTTCTGCTGCGCAGGATCGACGACTTCGTCGCGCTGGCCGAGGCTGCGCCGGGAACGGGGAAGGACAGGAAGAAGGCCATCCATGCGGCCATCGAGCGTTACCTGTTCGCCGAAGCGCCCGCCATGAGCCGGAAAGGACTCTGGCCGATACTGAAAATAGATATGGAACTCAACGCGCAGGGATTGGCCATGTGGCTCGATCGACGCTCATCCGCCCGCAACCCGGCCTGACCCGGATTCAGAGAACTCAGAGGATGTAGGTTGGGATGAGCAAGGCGAATCCCAACATCAGGCGGAAAACAACCGCACAAGACACAAGGAAATAGTCATGACTTCAGATTCAGCAACCCTTTCCGTACAGTGCATAAATGATGCCCTGCAAGCCGTGCCCGATCCCAATACCGGCAAGGATTTCGTTTCCACCCGCCGTATTCGCGGACTCACGGTCGAGGCAGGCACGGTGCGTTTCGAGGTCGAACCCGGTTATCCGGTGCGCCGCGAACCGATCAGGAAATTGCTTGCGGAAGCGGTCCAGACCTTGACGGGCGTGGAGCGGGTAGAGATCGAAATCAGCGGCAGAATCCTGGCGCGCGCGGTCAAGAACGGCGTGAAGCTCTTGCCCTCCGTCAAGAACGTCATCGCCGTGGCCTCGGGCAAGGGCGGCGTGGGCAAGAGCACGACCGCCGTCAACCTGGCGCTTGCGCTGGCCGCCGAGGGGGCCAGTGTCGGCATGCTCGACGCGGACATCTACGGCCCATCGTTACCGCAGATGCTCGGTATCGACGCATGCAAACCGGAGTCGTTCGACGGTAAAACGATGGAACCCGTCCAGGCGCATGGTTTGCAAGTCATGTCCGTCGGCCTGCTCGTCGGAGACGATACCCCGATGATCTGGCGCGGGCCGATGGCCGCCAAGGCGCTGACCCAGTTGATGACCGAAACACGCTGGCGCGATCTCGATTACCTGGTGGTCGACCTGCCGCCGGGCACGGGCGACATCCAGTTGACCCTGGCGCAGAGCGCCCCGCTGACCGGCGCGGTGATCGTCACCACGCCGCAGGACATTGCCCTCATCGACGCCCGGAAAGGTTTGAAGATGTTCGAGAAGGTCAATGTGCCCGTCCTCGGCGTGGTCGAGAACATGGGTATTCACATCTGTTCGGGCTGTGGCCGCGAAGAACACATTTTCGGCGCGGGTGGCGGACAAAAGATCTGCAACGACTACGGCGTTCCCTTCCTCGGTGCGCTGCCGCTCGATCTCAAGATACGGGAGGAAGCCGATTCCGGCGCGCCCACCGTGGCGAGCGACCCCGAGAGCCGCATCGCCGAAATCTACCGGGACATCGCCCTCAAGACCGCCGTCGCCCTCGCGGGCATCCCTCGCGACATGTCGCACAAGTTTCCGAATGTCGTGGTGAAGAACGGGTAGGGTAGTATTATTTGGCAAAGCGAAAAATCGCCGCTCGCCCTGTTGTCGGTAACGCAAGGAGCAATGTGACATGTTGACTAAGCTGACTATTCGAAATTTCAAGCTGTTCGAGGATGTCGAGATCGAGTTGGGAGACCGGGTAGTGCTGATTGGCCCGAATAACGCGGGCAAGACTACGGCTCTCCAAGCGTTGGCATTATGGGATGCTGGTGTACGGCGTTGGATAGAGAAGCGAGGCACTGGTGATGTGCCGGAAAAACGCCCGGGGGTCACGATCAACAGGAAAAGTCTTGCCTGGGTCAATGTTCCTGTGGCTAACCTGTTGTGGCGCAATTGCCGTACTCATAAATCGAGTGGTCAGAATCGTACTGAGAATATCTTTATCGACATTACCGTCGAAGGTATCTCCGGTGGACGCCTTTGGTGTTGCGGCATGGAGTTTTATTACGCAAACGAAGAGTCGGTGTATTGCCGAGCCTTGAGGCTACCCGAAGGAGGGCACATGCAGGTTCCCAAAGAGGCTATTGAACGGCGTATTGCTTATTTACCCCCTATGTCCGGTTTGGCTGCCAGCGAAGATCTTCTCAACCAAGGTTCCATTAACACACGCCTTGGTGAAGGACGGACTGCGGAGGTTCTGCGTAATCTTTGTTGGCATGTTTTGAAAAGCGATGAGGGTCAAGAGCGTTGGAATGAACTGGTTGCGCGCATGAAAGACTTGTTCGGAATTACTCTCAACGAACCTGAATATATGAAGGATTCGGGCCAACTCGCTATGTCTTACAACAGCGATAAAAAAGTAAAACTGGACATCTCTTCCAGTGGTCGTGGTCAGCAACAGACCCTTCTTCTATTGGCCCACATGACAGCGAACCCCGGCTCCGTGTTGTTGCTGGACGAACCCGATGCGCACCTTGAAATACTGCGTCAGCGCCAGATTTACCAAGTTATCAGCGATACTGCTCGTGAAACAAACAGTCAGATCGTAGCGGCCAGTCATTCGGAAATTTTACTTAACGAGGCTGCCGACAGAGATATTGTGATTGCTTTTGTTGGTGCTCCTCATCGCATAAATGATCGAGGTACACAGGTTGCCAAAGCATTGAAAGAAATTGGTTTTGAACATTACTATCAAGCTGAAGAGACGGGATGGGTGCTGTATCTCGAAGGATCAACCGATTTGGTTATTTTGCGCGCTTTTGCCGAACGACTTGGCCATCCGGTAAAAGATGTATTGGAACGACCGTTTGTCCATTATGTGGCCAATCAACCGCGCAAAGCAGAAGAACATTTCCATGGTTTGAGGGAAGCCAAATCAGATCTTGTAGGTATTGCCATCTATGATCGCATCGAACAACAACTTCCAGATAATCCTTATTTGCAGCATTTTATGTGGAAAAAAAAGGAGCTAGAAAATTATCTATGTCAACCTGAAACACTGCTTGATTTTGCAGAATATGAGGGGAGCGGCATGAGTGGAGGTGATCCGTATAAACAGATGGATATTATTGGTTCCTTGTGGCGTGACACCATGAATAAAACCATTAAAGAAATTGAGAAGGCTTTCGACACTCTGGGTAAATCTCCTTGGGGAGCAGACATCAAGGCCAGTGATGAGGTGCTGAACAGCGTATTCAGCCGTTTCTATAAAAACCTGGGATTGCCTAATCTTATGCAGAAAAGCAATTACTTCAAATTGGCAAAATTTGTTTCTCCGAACATACTTGAAGACCCGGAAATCAAGGAGAAGCTGGATGCCATATATGATGCGGCTGAACGGGCACGCCCATTGCAGTAGACATTTTCCGTAGCAGAGCGAGCGAGGAGCATCACCTTGCCGGATTTTAGCCCCCCCCGCATTCCCGTTCCTGCGCGCAGCCTTCAGCCAGAACGTTCGCTGCGCTCGACGCCCGAGGCGGTGGCAAGCAACAGCACGTCCGCGCCGCGACGGGCGAAAAGGCCGTTGGTGACGACCCCGGCGATCTGGTTCAGGTCGGATTCGAGGGTGCGCGGATCAGTGATGGCAAGGCCGGAGATATCGAGGATGTGATTGCCGTTGTCGGTAACGAACCCTTCGCGCCAGCGGGGGATGCCGCTGGCGAGACGGGCAATTTCGTGGCCGACCTGCACGCGCGCCATCGGGATGACTTCGACGGGTAGGGGAAAACGCCCGAGGGTGGCTACTTTTTTGCTGGCGTCGCAGATGCAGATGAAACGGCGCGCCACGGCGGCGACGATTTTTTCGCGCGTGAGCGCCCCGCCGCCTCCTTTTATCATGTTGAAACCGGGATCGATTTCGTCTGCGCCGTCTACGTAGACGGGAAGCGTTTCGGCTTCGATTTCATCGAGGCGCACGAGCGGGATGCCGTGCGCGGCCAGCCGCTGCGCGCTGGCTTCCGAACTGGACACCGCGCCCCGGATATTGATGCCGCTGCCTGCCAGCGCGTCGATGAAGAGGTTGACGGTGGAACCCGTGCCGACGCCGATGACGGCTCCCGACGCAAGCGCCCGGATCTCTTCCAGCGCCGCGAGGGCGGCGGCCTTCTTGAGGGCATCCTGGTTCATATGCGGTTAGCCGGACGCCGGGTCTGCAGGGGTACCGTAAGAATGCAGCCCGGAAAGGAACATGTTGACACCGACGAAGGCGAAAGTGACGATGAACAACCCGACCACGGCCCACCAGGCCAGCATCTCGCCACGCAGACTACGGGTCAGACGCATGTGCAACCACACGGCGTAGTTGATCCAGACGATCAGCGCCCAGGTTTCCTTCGGGTCCCATTGCCAATAGCTGCCCCAGGCTTCCGCCGCCCAGAGCGCGCCGAGAATGGTGGCGATGGTAAAGAAGGCGAAGCCGATCGCAATGGCTCTGTACATGACATCTTCGAGCATGCGCGGTTCGGGAAGACGATCGGCGAGTTTGCCCCGGAGGCTGAGCAGGTAAGCGATACCGGCCATCGCGGCGATGGCGAAGCCGCCGTAGCCGATGAAATTGGCGGGGACGTGAATCTTCTTCCAGTAGGTCTGGAGGGCGGCAGGGAGGGACTGTATCTGGTAAGCGCCGCCCTTGGAGTACCAGAGCATGAAAATGATGGCAACGGATACGATGGGCAGCACGAAGGCACCGAGCTTGCGGGTGCCGTAGCGGCCTTCGTAAAAAAGATAGAGCAGGGCGGTGGCAAGGATGAAGAGAATGAGCGCTTCGTATAGATTGCTGATGGGAATGTGGCCGGAACCTGAGCCGATCAGGTAGGACTCGTGCCAACGCACGAACAGCCCGGTTGTACCCATGATGACGGCAATCCAGGTCATGGCGCTGCCGGTGCGTTCGGCAAAATCGGAACGCGACGCAAACCCGAGCCAATACGCGCCGGTGGCGGTGAAAAAGAAAACGCTCATCCAGGTAATCGCGCTCTGGCTCGAAATCAGGTACTTGAGAAAGAAAGTCAGTTCGGCGCGCGCGAGATTGCCCTGGTAGAGCCAGATGCTGAACAGCGCCAGCATGGCCACAATGGTCACGAACAGCCGAAACGGTCGCCATGCCCAACCGGCGGCGATGAGCAGGGGGGCATGGAGAATGAGAATGGCGACATCGTAGCCATCCATGAGGTAACCGTACCGAAAGACGGCAATTCCCGTGCCGACGACGACGGCGAAGGCGAAGAGCCAGTCGCTGGCGTCACGCCGCATCAGCCAATTCGTGTGGGGGGCAGGCGGTGCGGGTTTGGAAACGGATGGGGAAGAAGCCAGTTCCATGTAAAGAATCTCCGAAAATCAGTTCGGTGGGGCTGACGCCCCGAGCGCGGCAGCGAGGCCGTCGCGGTGGCGGTCGAAGGTCTCGTCCAGGTCGAGGGTCTTGCGGCCGGACGACATTGCCACCAGCGCCTCGTCTTTTTTGAACAAAACGAACAGCCGACGTTCCCTGATGTAGAGCATGGCAAATACGCCCAGCGTCAGCAGGAGCGAGCCGAGATAGACCAGGGATTTTCCAGGCGAGCGCGTGACCTGCAGGACGGTTGCCTGGCGTTGTTCGTAGTCGGTGAGTTGGAGATAGAACGGCGCGCCGTAGCTCAGGCTGCTGCTGAGTGCATGTAGCGCATCGTTGACGAACGGGGAGTGGCTATCGTCGGGTTCCAGCGCGCTTTCTCCGGCGGCTTCGCGCGCCATCATCCAGGCATTCCAGGTAAGTCTCTGGAGAACCTGGAAGAAAGCCATCATAGCCTCTTCGCGCTTGTCTTCCGGGATTTCCAGGCTTTCGAGGACGGAATTTATCCCCCCTCTCGGAAACTGGTTGAGGGTGTGCGTGGCGATGGTTTTCAGGCTCTTCGCTTCGTCCTTGTCGGGCGCTTGCGAAGCGAAGCGTTCGATGAGCGCGGTTTGGCGCGCAGGATCGAAAAAGAATTGGTGAATGGCAAACCAGGTATTGGCGCTGCCGGCGTCATCGAGCGGGATGCGTAGCCAGGACATGTCTTCCCTTGGACTCGCGCGCGTGCCGCTGATGAGATACATGCGGCCTCGGATCTCGATGGGCTGCATGTAATTGTGGAACTCGCGCGCCTGTCCGGTGGGGTCACGCAGTCGGTAGACGTAGACCGGCCCGAGATTGCGCAGGTTCTTCTCGCCCGCGCGGGTGCCGCTGCCGAAAAAGGCTGCCCACGGACCACGGTCTTCGCTGTCGGGGGCAGAGAGATCTTCGATGTTGAGCGGACGAAACTCGGTCATTTCGAGGACATAGCCATCGAGCGAAGGGAACGGGATTCGCGCGCCGACCTGCGTGTGGAATTTGCGGTCGTCCAGAGGAATGGAACCTGCGCCGGGAATCAGGAAGTGAATGATGAGTTGCATCCCTGAGCCGGCGTCGCCGTAGCTGGATTGGTAGAGGGTGATACCACGGTGTTCAAATGGTTTGTTGACTTCGATCGTGTGCTCGAAAACCTTGCCGCTTTCGTTGTCGGTAATCACGACATCGCTGGCAAAGCGTTTCGGCATGCCGGTTTCGTAATGGTCGATGTGAAAGCGTTTGAGTTCGATCCTGAACGGCAGCGACTGAAGCAGGACTCCGTCGCGGACGTTGAGCACGGCGAAATGAGCAGTCTTGCCTTCCGGAATGGTGACATCGCCGCGAAAGCTCAAACTGCCTGATCCGAGCCAGGCTGACTGGGGAATCTTGCCGATTTCCTCTTCCTTGGTGGGCGTTTTGTCCTGGAGGCGTATTTGCAGGGAGAGCGGCAAGTTGCTGTCGAGCATTCCGCCGAGGCAGATCATGACGATGGCCCCATGGGCGAGGAAGTAACCGACGCGACTGAGGCTGCCCTGTTTGGCTGCGATGAGCGTGCTGTCGTCTTCACGCTCGATGACACGGAAACGGAAACCCGCATTGGTCAGATAGGCGCCGACTGCGTCGCTTCGTTTCTCCGGCGGCAGGGTGGGTTCGAGACTCGCTCGATGGGAAAAGTGCCGGAGGGAAACTTCGCGCGCATGCTCGCGGAAACTGCGAATCTCGCGCATCATCGGCGTGAACTGGCGAATGATGCAAAGCGTCGTCGACAAAACCAGGAAAGCGAGAATGGTGACGAACCAACTGCTGTTATAGACCGTATATAACCCGAGCCAGGAAAAAACCGGGTCCCAGAACGGGCCGAACTGGTTGAGGTAGGCGTTTGGCGGCAGGTTTTGCTGCACCACCGTGCCGATGACGGAAGCAATCGCCAATACGGTGAGCAGGCTGATGGCAAAGCGCATCGAGCTCAGCAGTTCGGTCAACTCATCCAGGGCGGTCGTTCGTTTGGTGGAGTGTTGCATCGTGATTTTGCGAGAAGATGACATGAGGACACACAGGGAGAGGGAGGAACCTCCCCCTGTTTGCATCCGGAGCGCCGTGCGGCTTAACGCAGACCGGCCGCGTAATCTGCCACGGCCTTGATTTCCGGATCGGTCATCTTGAGCGCGATGTCGCGCATCATCTTCGATGGATCGTTGGCGCGCACGACATCACGGAAAGCCTTGAGCTGGCTTTCGGTATACTCGGGGAACTGTCCCGCCAGCGCCGGATACTGGGCTGGCATCCCTTTCCCGAGCGGGCCGTGGCAGGCGGCACAGGCGGGCAAGCCCTTGGAAGCGATGCCCGCGCGCCAGATTCTTTCGCCACTCTTGTAAGCATCGGAGTCTGCGGCATTCGCGGCAGCAGCGGGTTCAAACTTTTGCGCCGCATAGAACTTGGCTGCTTCTTTCATCTGATCGTCGGGCAGCATGGTAATCATGCCATTCATGATGGCATTTTCGCGCGCTCCGCTTTTGAAGTCGCCGAATTGCTTGAACAGATAGTCGCTGTGTTGTCCCGTCAGCTTGGGCGAGTCGGCTCCACCGTCTGTTTTGCCGAAGGCGCCGTCATCTTTCCTGACCCAATTATTGCCATCGGCTCCATGGCAGGTCGCACAAACTGCCAAGGCTGCCATCTGCGGCGCGACAACCAGATCCGGAGCCGGGGGACTGGCCGCCGCATCCTCTGCGGGCGGAGCCTGATCTGGCGCCTGGACGCTGTCGGTATTCGGCGTAGCAGGCGGAGCCTGTTCCGAAGCCTGGACGCTGCCGGTATCTGGCGTAGCGGGCAGAGCCTGTTCTGGAGCCGGGATGCTGCCGGTATCCGGCGTATTGTCTGCGGGAGGGGTCTGGTCTTGAGCTTGGAGGCTGCCGACGGCCAGTAGCAGCGACAGCAGCAAAGTGCGCTTGATCATGATGTCCTCAGAAAAAGCCGTGAAAGATGTTCGTTCAGCCTCGTCATTCTATAACATTCAAACCTCTTTGTACGACGATCCTGTGCAACGTACTAGTCGTTGCTTTTCGCCCATGCCGATCTTTCGCCACGCCCGTTTTGAAACATCCATTGCCANGCCNTCTGCGCTGCCGCCTGCCGAGGGNCCGGAAATTGCCTTTGCCGGGCGATCGAACGCGGGCAAATCGAGCGCAATCAATACCCTGGCCAATCACACGCAGTTGGCCTTCGTCTCCAAGACGCCGGGCCGCACCCAGTTGCTCAATTTTTTCCGCCTTCAGTGCGGCGCGCGGCTCGTCGACCTGCCCGGCTACGGATACGCCGCCGTGCCGGAAAAAATTCGCCGCCAGTGGCAAGGGCTGATCGAGGATTACCTCAAGATGCGCTCCAATCTGGTGGGACTCGTGCTGATGATGGACGCGCGCCACCCACTGACCGCGCTCGACCGGCAGATGATCGACTGGTTCGCGCCCTCCGGGCGGCCCATCCATGTGTTGCTCACCAAGAGCGACAAACTCTCGCGCGGCGCAGCGGCGACGGTTCTGAGTCAGGTACGCACGGCGCTGGGACAGTACGGTGACGCGCGTTTCACCGCGCAGTTGTTCTCCAGTCTCGCCAAGGTGGGTATCGAGGAATGCGAACGGGTCGTGGGGGCGTGGTTGGGCGTGCCTGAACCGTTGGACTTCCCGAATCCGGACCGCCCTCGCTTTTGAGGGGTATGGCGGTCATTCCCTGGAGGGTTTCGCAGGGCGAAGCGCCAAAGTCCTGGATGTATCCAAGACTTTGGCATATGCGGGTATGCAAAAGTGTGAGAGAATCCACGCGGGGCAGACGCGAGAAAGCCCCGCTTGCGACGGGGCTTTTCGCTAATCACCTGCCCAAAGGAGGTGACTAAATGTGAAACGTCCTCGCGTAAAGGGTCGTTTCGTGCGTTGCCTGATTAGGGCAGTCATCATTCTATGCCTGCTTCTGTATTCGGGCAAGTGCATTTGATCGACCCACTGTAGCACCCCGCCCCGGCCCGCAAGGGAAGGGGCGGGCTTCTTCTGGAAACCGCGCTGCCAGCGCCGCAATTTGGGCGCGATAAATCGCGCCCCTACGACTTGACCATCACCGACGCAGGGCGAATGCGCCCAGGCAACATTTGCTGTTGTTCAGGGCCGACTATCAAGGCGAAGACGGCGTTTCCTGCCGCCACCCGCCGCCAAGCGCCTTGTAAAGATTCACCGCGCCCGTGAGCCGCGCAAGCCGCAGTTGGGCGAGTTGATCCTGCACCGTGAAGCGCGTGCGCTGCGCATCGAGCACGGACAATAAATCGTCCGCACCCGTGCTGTAGCGCAATTCTGCGAGGCGTAGCCCACGTTCGGCCTCGACGAGAATCTGTGCCTGCGCCTCTTCCTGCCGGGTGTCGCGGGCGGCGTTGGAGAGGGAGAGTTCGACTTCCTGTAACGCGGAAAGAATGGTCTTGCGGTAGTTCTCCAGCAGTTCCCGTTCGCGCGAGCGGGCGGTTTCGACCTGGGCGCGCAAGCGTCCTCCGTCGAAAATCGTTTGCAGAACCCTCGCCGAGAGGTTGATGACGGAGGCCGGATGCGTGAGAGAAAACAGCGCGTCGGTCGCCAGCCCGCCCCCGGCGGAAAGGGTGATGCTCGGGAAAAGTTCGGCGCGGGCTGCGCCGACGTTTGCCGAGGCGGCCACGAGTCTCGCTTCGGCGCCAGCGATGTCAGGGCGACGCAGCAACAGTTCCGAAGGCAATCCGGCGTCGATTGCGGGAATCGCAAGCCCGGCGAGCGTGTCCGACGATTCGGCGAAAGAAGGCGAGGGGGCGCGCCCGCACAGGATGTCGAGCGCCATGCGGGTCTGGCGCACCTGGACTTCCAGCGGGTCGATCTGGGCGCGCTGGGTCAGAACGGTGGTGGTCTGGCGGGAGAGATCGAGCGCGGAGACTGCACCGTTACGATAACGGGCGTCGACGACCTTGTACACGCGCTCCGCGATAGCGAGGTTTTCCCGCGCGATTTCCAGTCGTTCCACGCTGGCAAGGTATTGGAACCAGGCCGTGGCCACACTCGAAGCAAGCGACAGACGCGCGCCTTCGTAATCGTACTGGCTGGCCGCCAGGCTCGCTTTGCCGCTGGCAATGGAGGCGGAAACCCGGCCCCACAGGTCGACTTCGTAGCCGGCGGCAAGGTTGAGCGAGGTGTTTTTGCTCTTACTCACGGCGGCGCTGCTGCGTGAGCCGGGATCGTCACGGCGCCATCCGCTGTTGCCGGAGAGATCCAGGCTCGGGAAGAGCGAGGCGTTGGCTACGCGCAGAGCCAGTTCGGCCTGGATGACCCGCTCGCCCTGTACGCGCAGGTCGGGGTTGCCTTCAAGGGCTTCGTCTATGAGAGCGTCGAGCCGGGGGGAGCCGAAGCTGCGCCACCACTCGGCGGAGGGCATGGCCGCTTCGGAGGTGGACGCAGCTTCCAGCCATTGTTCCGACAGAGCGATGTCCGGGCGCGAGATGGGATCCGTGAAGGAGCAGGCGGTTGCGAGGAGCGCAGCACAGATGAGGAGGGCAGGGGTCTTCATGTCGTTTCCTATTCCGAAGCCAGCGCCACGACCGGGTCGAGCCGCGCGGCCTTGCGCGCGGGCAGATAGCCGAATATCAGCCCGGTAGCGAAGGCGCAGCCAAAGGCGAGGATGACCGGCGAGGCGGAATATTTGATGGAGGT
>WRNU01000038.1 GCA_009776435.1 Betaproteobacteria bacterium
TCCTGGTGGGTTCTTCCGGTTTTTGTGTTTGTGGCGATCTGCCCGGACTTTGATTACTTCGCAATTTGGCTATTCAATTACTCGGCCAAACCACGGATAAGCCATTCCATCCTGTTTGCCGTGGCGTTGTCGCTGCTGGCCTGGTGGGGCACTCGCCGTCTTTTCAGGCGTAACTCGGCTACCGCTCCACTTGTTGCGTTTCTTTTAGCCGCCTTGTCGCATCCCCTCCTCGATCTCTTGGTGGGCGTTCATTCCGTGCCCTTGCTTTGGCCGCTCCCCAATCAAAATGTGTCGCTACCCGGCATCCTCCCCAGCGCGGGTCGGCTTGCCCCTGGCAATTACTATCTCTGGCGCAATCTGCTCATCGAGTCGGCTGTACTCATGCCGGTGCTTGCGTTTTTGGTTGCTCTTGCGCGCAAGGTTCCGATTCGTATCATTGCTCGGTGGGCGCTCTTCGTTGCGCCCATCTGGTTGCTTTTTCTTGCCTGGTCGTTGGGGTTACGGCGATGAGATCGCGTCAACCTCAAGCTGCTTTCAATCTTGTGCCGCATCCGCTCAGTGAGTAGCCTCCACGGTTACATTCCGCGCTGGCGCGTGAAAATGTTATGCTTCACAGGTTCTACATTGAGTTGGGCGCTTGTATCCAACATCTGTACCGCTTCCATACGGTATTGGGCCTCACGGTCGCGTGAAAGCAAGTTACGCCCTGAGATAATCGGATGAGTTAAAAATCAGGAAGGAAAACAATTGGGCGTGAAATCGAGGGTTCGCAGTGTCAGTGTCAGCCTCATTGCTCTGTTGATCATATGTTTGTCGTTGGGCGTGAATGCGCAGGATGCCGCACCGGAAAACTCCGCCAATGATCCGTACTGGGAGATCCAGGTTTCTCCTTATACACTGCACTGGAGCAGAAGTAGCGAACACAAAAATGTTTACCTGCTGGGCATCGAACGTAACCAGGCAGCAGCGCCGTCCTGGGTGTGGGCCGACGAGACGCTCTGGGGGGTGTCAGCGTTCCGTAACTCTTTCGGACAGTCCTCGGTCTATGCGTACCTTGGCTATCGCTGGAACAATCTGTTCGGTCATCAGCCGCTCTCTTTCAAGCTGACCGGCGGTATTCTCTACGGCTACAGGAAACCGTATGAAAACAAGGTGCCGTTAAACTACAACGGCTTCTCACCGGGGATCATTCCCACCGTCGGCTATCGGCTGACGCAGAATGACTCGATCCAGATTGGTATACTCGGAACGGCCGGCCTGATCTTTATGTACAGTCGTAGGCTCTGACTCTGCGCTTGAGCGGACGCGCGTGCCGTGCGCCGCTTGCCTTCAACGATAGGGGTAAAAATGAAAAAATTTCTGTTTGCAGGTTTATTTCTTTTGTCCGGTCTGGCAGTCGGATCGGAGCAAATAGAGTTGTCGTTCAACCCGATCAAGGATGCAAAATATATATATCGGATGGAAATGATACAGAATGTCAAGAATAACATTCTGGGGCAGAATGTCCCGTTAAAAACAGAATTGAAAGCAATGTATTTGATGGAAATAATGGATAAAACAGCTCATGAAACTCAGGCACAGATTACCTTTCGGGAAGTGACATACTTGCTTTCGAGCAGCATGGTGAGAGCGAGATATAATTCGAGAAATCCGCTCAAAAATCCAACGAAAATGGATAAAACCTTCGATAAGATGTTCGATAAACTGATTGACAGACCCTTCATGGTAACCATTGCACCCGATGGTTCGATAAACTCAGTCACGGGATTGGATGACATTGTCGAGGATATGCTCCATGTGGCGGCTACTGACGGGCAGATGGCAGCACTGGCGGGCGCAACGATGAAACGCCAGTTCGGCGGCGCTGCCATGAAGAACACGCTCGAACAATCATTGAAGATATATCCGGCCAGCACGGTAAGAATGGGCGAAACCTGGAACTCGGAAGCGGCAATGACGCTGGCTAACGTGAATACCGACTTCAAGACGACGTATACTCTGAATGCAGTTGAGAAAGATAGGGCTGTTATTGCCATAGAGTCTGATATACAGGTCAGTCCGGGTCTGGGCATGGAAGGTAAGCTCGCCGGTACTCAGACGGGTACGGTAATCATTGATACTTCAGCCGGGGTTCCTTTAACGGTGGATGTGTCGCAAAAAGCTGGAGGCTCTGTCGTAGTGCAGGGTATCAATGTGCAGATGGAACTGATCGGTAGAATAAAAACATCGCTTGAAACGATAGAAGTTTTGCATATGTGATGGATTAGCCCGTGCAGGTCAGGGAACCTCTGCATAACGCTGCATCCACTGCTTGTCATCCTGCACGAAGTCGCAGGATCCATGCGGTGTGTGGATTGCGGCGACTTCGCTACGCGCTGCAATGACAGGAGGGGTTGTGCAGAGGTTCCTTGGTGTGAATGAACATGTATTGGCGCAAGCAGCTTTGGCGCTGGGCAATGTGCTCGGTTTCGAGTGTCCGGCGGATATGGCGCTTTCCAGATTTTTTCGGGAGCATCATGCCCTCGGTCGTCGTGACCGTGCCTCGATCGCCGAGAGTGTGTACGGAGTCCTTCGTTGTCTGCGCGGGTTACGCCGCCTGGCCGGAGACGAGGCGACGCCGCGCCAATTGTTGCTGGCCTGGTTCGTGCGGGGGGAAGGATGGCCGCTCGATCGATTCGATGGGCTGGTGTCGGATGAGGAACGCCGTTGGGTCGAAGCCTTGATGGTTGCCGACCTTTCCGGAGGGAGCCTGGCCGAGCGCGCCGACCTGCCCGACTGGCTGTGCGAACGCCTGCTTGCCACGCACGATGAGGCGGGGCTGCTGGCGTTGGCCCAGAGTCTCAATCAGCCTGCGCCGCTCGATCTTCGGGTCAACGTCCTCAAGCTCGGTCGTGATGCGGCGCTTGCCCGTTTGCGGGACAGCGGACTCGATGCCGTGCCGTGCCGATGGTCGCCGCATGGGGTTCGGCTCGTGGGTAAGCCCGTGTTGCAACAACACCCGCTTTTTCTCGATGGCAGTATCGAAGTGCAGGATGAAGGCAGCCAGATACTGGGTTTTCTCGTGCAGCCGAAATCGGGGGAGGTCGTCGTCGATTTCTGTGCCGGGGCAGGGGGCAAAACCCTGCAACTGGGGGCATTGATGCGTTCCGGCGGCCACCTTTATGCGCTCGATGTGGACGGAAAACGGCTGGCGCGCCTGCGTCCTCGGGTGGCCCGCGCGGGCCTGAGCAACGTGCATCCGATCTCGATTGCGCACGAACGCGACGCCCGCCTCAAACGCCTCGCGGGCAAGGCCGACCGGGTATTGGTCGACGCGCCATGCAGCGGATTGGGAACCCTGAGACGTAATCCCGACCTCAAGTGGCGGCAAACGCCCGCAGCGATCGACGAGATGGTTCTGCGCCAGCGGGCGATTCTCGAGGCCGCCGCGAAGCTGGTACGCCCCGGTGGCTGTCTGGTTTACGCAACCTGTAGTCTGCTCGACGAGGAAAATGATGGCGTGGTCGACGCCTTTCTCGCCGACCGCTCAGAGTTCACAGCGCTTTCAGCCGAAGACATTCTCGTCCGGCAAGGCATCGCGCCCGGCACGGGCGAGCGTCTGCGCCTGACCCCGCTTGCGCACGGCACGGACGGTTTCTTCGCCACCGTACTGACACGCCGGTACGCTTCGTGCGCAGCCTCCTTCGTTCATGGCGGTACCTTTCCAGCGTAAACCGTTTTCCATCAATGGCTTGCACGTTTACAAAGTTTTCGTCTTTGTCTATTGTGGAAATCCACACCAATTGAGTTATATAATGGGCAAGCTATATGGCAATAGTGTGCGCCATGCCTGCTCCCGAACAGATCAGCAAGTTTGTGTGGGCCGCGATGTTGCCTTTTACGGGAGAAAGTCCATGACAAACGATCCATGCAGCCAGTTTGGGCTGCGATTGAGTGAAATTAGAAAGAGTAGGGGTTGGTCCCAGGAGCGTCTGGCTTCGGAGAGTGGACTGGCCCGGAGTTACGTGGGCGGAGTGGAACGCGGGCAACGCAACATCGCCCTGCGAAACATCTGCAAGCTTGCTGGCGCGCTTGGATTGTCGCCATCCGTCTTGCTCGTTCTTCCCGACAATTCCGGAGGGATCGCCATTCGTCCCAATTGATCCGGTTGGTTCGTTAGCAGAGGGATCAACCAGGGGAGCTTTCGATTCCATCAGCCCTCGTCGCGCGTAGCGTCGGCCCAGCAGTTCGGGGTTTCGAACAACCTGACCCGCTCGAGGCGAAGTGAGTTGCCGCAGGCGTCGTGGTAGGCCGCATCAAGGATACGGAAGGCGGCTGCGGCCAGGTTTTCGGCTGTCGGAACCCGGTCGAAGATCACGGTCTTGTGGTCGGGCAGGGACGCGAGGAATTCCACGACGCGCGTATCTTCACGCCAGACAAGAAACGCGTGATCCCATTGGCTGACCACCTTTTCCCAGGCAATGCGTTTTATTTCGCCGAAATCCATCACCATGCCGTTGGTCGTGCAGCCGGGAGCGTCGACTATCCTGCCTTCGAGGCTGATTTCGATCGTGTAGCGATGGCCGTGTAGATGTCGGCACTGGCTGGCATGATCCGGAATGCGATGACCTGCATCGAATTCGAGACGGCGGGTAATGCGCATGACGTTCTTTTGCGGATAGAAACGCGAATTATAGCACTGCCCCTGCCGACATCGCCCTCGCGCCGGTCAGGTATGCAGGATATCATATGCTTCCTGCTATGAATCCTGTCATGATGAGGAAGTAACGGTCTTATGTCCATTTCAGAATTTTTGCGTCGTTTGTTCAAACCCGCTGCGCCTGCGCGCGTGGATTTCGGCATGCGCGAACACGTCGTCCAGTGCATGGGGCCTCGCGGGCTGCATCGTATGGCCTATACCGAATGGGGTGATCCGGACAACCAGAAGGTTCTGATCTGCGCCCACGGACTCACGCGAAACGCGCGTGATTTCGATGTGCTTGCCCAGGCGCTTTCCAGCGATTACCGGGTGGTTTGCCCTGATGTGGTCGGGCGTGGTCGCAGCGATTGGCTGAGGGTGAAAACCGATTACACCTTTCCGCTCTACGTTTCGGACATGATCACCCTGATTGCGCGGCTGGGGGTGCAGCGCGTCGATTGGGTCGGCACGTCGATGGGCGGCCTGATCGGCATGCTGCTTGCCGGTCAACCGCAGACCCCCGTGCGCCGACTGGTGCTCAACGATGTCGGGCCGCTGATTACCGCCGAGTCGATGCGCCGTATCGGGAGCTACATTGGGCAGACTCCCGTGTTTCCGACTCTGGACGCTGCCCAGAGCTACCTGCGCGAGATAGGAGCCTCATTCGGCCCCCTCACCGATGAACAATGGCAACATCTGACCCGTCACAGCATGCGCTCTGTCGAGAAGGGTTATACCTTCATATACGACCCCGGCCTGGGCGATCCCTTCCGCATGTTTCCCATCATGCTCAATGTCGAGACATGGGACGCATTTGACCGCATCGAGCACCCGGTGCTGGCGATACGAGGTGCGGAATCGGATTTGCTCAAACGTGACACCTGGCTGGAGATGGGCAAACGCGGCCCCAAGGCCGAACTCGTCGAATTTCCCGGCATCGGCCACGCCCCGATGCTGATGTCCGAGGATCAGATCGCGGTCATCCGGAATTTCCTGCTCGGTTCCGATGAGGGCGCCGGAAGCAAGCCTCGTCAGGCATCATGACGGCGCGAGTGGATTTTGAGCCGACTTACGCTGTCGAGGATTCGTGCGATGCCTCCGCGCTGGTTTTTCCTTTCATTGGGCAGCGCCTGCTGATCGATCGGAATGCGGAACTGCCGCGTTCGGAGGATCTGCTGACATTGGGCGAACCCTTGAGAATGTTCCGTTTCGGAACGTTGGCGGGCCGCAAATGCGTGCTGAAGTTCTGGCCCGCCGAACGTGTCGTTCCCATTCCTGCGGGGTTGTCGAGCGGCGACTACCGCACACTCTGGGGGCAGTGGCCGGATGGACATCTTGCGGCGCTCGTTCGGGCCAAACAGCTTGCCGTGTGGATGCTGCACAACCAGTTTTGCGGAGCCTGTGGTCAGCCAACGCTCCTGAGTCCGGTGGAAATTGCCTGTGTGTGCCCGGTCTGTGACTACAGGGCTTATCCGTGCATCTCTCCCGTGGCAATCGGTCTGGTTGTCA
This sequence comes from Betaproteobacteria bacterium, assembly GCA_009776435.1. Taxonomy (GTDB): domain Bacteria; phylum Pseudomonadota; class Gammaproteobacteria; order Burkholderiales; family Rhodocyclaceae; genus WRNU01. Next base: position 6,188 of record WRNU01000038.1, read on the forward strand.
GGGGAAACGAGATACTGCTGGCGCGACACGTACGTTCTCAGCGTTTTGCGCCGGGGATGTACAGCGCGCTGGCCGGCTTCGTCGAGGCGGGGGAATCCATCGAGGAGTGCCTGCGCCGCGAAGTGCGCGAAGAGGCGGGGATCGAAATCCACAATCTCCGCTATTTCGGTAGTCAGTCCTGGCCGTATCCGCATTCGCTGATGATCGGTTTCATCGCCGATTACCTTTCAGGCGAACTGGTCGCGCAGAAGGACGAGATTGAAGATCTGGGATGGTTCAGGCTCGATGACTTGCCGGTCCAGCCGCATCCCGGCTCGCTCGCCAGACGGATGATCGAGTTCGTCAACACTGAAATCGAGCGGACACGGGGCGAGAGCGGCATCTGCGAGTCCTGACGCGCCCATATCGTTATGGCCGTGAACAGATACCCAGTGTGAAGCAAACACACGGTTCGTTCCCCGTGCGCATCGTGCTCTAATAACCTCTGCGCATTTTTTTGTCGGAGGCATCAGTGAACCAAGAGCAACGATTCCGGCTGGTCACACGCAGCGATTTCGACGGTCTGGTTTGTGCCGTGCTGCTGAAGGAACTCGATCTTCTGGACGAAATCAAGTTTGTTCATCCCAAGGATATGCAGGACGGTCTGGTCCACATCACCGGGCGTGACATCACCACCAACCTGCCTTACGTCCCCGGCGTGCATCTCGCGTTCGATCATCACTTCTCGGAAACGCTGCGCAATCCCGGCAACCGCGACAATTACATCATCGACCCGAAAGCGCCTTCCGCCGCCCGCGTCGTCTACAACCACTACGGCGGCAAGGCCACTTTCCCCAACGTCTCCGAGGAGATGATGGAAGCCGTCGACAAGGCGGACAGCGCCCAGTTTACGCACGAGGAAATCCTCGATCCAAAGGGGTGGGTATTGCTCAATTACCTGATGGACTCCCGCACCGGCCTCGGACGCTTCCGCGAGTTTCGCATCAGCAATTACATCCTGATGATGCAGTTGATCGGTTATTGCAAGCAGCATACCGTCGACGAAATTCTGGAACTTCCCGATGTCAGGGAGCGCAGGGATCTATATTTTCTGCACGCGGAAAAGGCCAGGGAGCAGATTGCGCGATGCTCCACTGTGCACAGGAATCTGGTGGTGCTCGATCTGCGCAACGAAGAAATTATCTATGCCACGAACCGCTTCATGATTTACGCGCTGTTTCCGGAGTGCAACATTTCAGTCCACGTCATCTGGGGGCTGAAGAAGCAGAACACCGTCCTGGCGGTCGGGAAATCCATCCTGGATCGATCCAGCAGAACCAATATCGGCGAATTGATGCTCGGCTACGACGGCGGCGGGCACGAAGCGGCGGGAACCTGCCAGATCGCCAACGACAGGGCGGACGATGTGCTCAAGGTGTTGATCTCGAGGATCAATGCCGATGGTTGAGGCATAAGAAACAAAGCCGTTTTCCATAGAGCAATCGCATTTGACCCCCGATGAGCAAGTCCGAGTAGAGCGTGACACCAAACAGGGCAAGCTGTGTTTCATGCCCTACTGGGAAAGTTTGAATGCGCAGTTGTTTATTGAGTTTCTAAAACGCCTGTGAAAAGAAACGTGACTCAAAGTACTTCTGATCGTCGACAACCTGCGCGTACATCATTTACCCGCGATATCTATTGACGTAAAGTACAAACCAATCCTTGGTTGCACGGTATATTTTTATGCACTTTTTTTCAACATGGGTACCAGCAGCTTTAGAAATGTCATCTTTTGAGTCAAATAAAAAACCTGAACCAGGGACAACCTTTTCCCTCGAGCCGTATAGGGCTACTAGAGGAGTGTCGTCGTTAGCAAACCCGCAAAAGATTCCAGCTTTTGAATATTCATCGTACATCCACGACCCGTTGTTTTTTGCATATCCTGGGCAAAAAACAGCTGTTCCACGTTCTATTTTTCCTAGCTCGTTAATAGAGACACCCTCACCACTTGTCCAAGAAGTTGTCGGGTTGAGACTTGACAGGTTTCGGAATGTATCAAAGATTAGCATCGCCGAAGTATAAGCTCCTTTATTCTTTGGCAACATTGGAGGCTGCAGCAAACCAAAAGCACTTGTATCAGGATACTTATCAGCACTCAATGTGATGTCTATAACGAAAATACCGTTATATTCATCAATATCATCATCATTAATACTAAAATCCAATATGGCTTTCACTGCTTCTGTAGGAGTTTTCTCCATCGTACAAACAAAAGGCCCACGCATGATCAATTCCTCAAAGAAAGAATAAACCTACCGTACACTTGCGCGTATGTCAAGGCATGTGTAGAGAACAAGTAATCTGTCCAGTTTTGTAGCACGCAAGCTGTTCGATCATCATACCGTTCTCAGGGAGAGGGAGAGCAGCTATGACGAAGACTCAACTTCTACAGGAGGTACGGAAGAAGCCTACGCGAGTTGGAACCTGGGGCTATTCGAATTAAACGCGGTCTGGCCAAAGCTGTTCCGATATTTTATCTGAGCATAATCAGAAAGAACTTATCTACAAGATCGTCATCTATTGCAGCTAGAATTACGGACCCATCAGGATAGGGTGATTGCAGAATAGTAACATAGGGATGGCCTTCGTCAGGCAGACTAAAAATAAATCCGATATTTTCTATATAACGTAATCCCCTCTCAATTTGGTGGAACATGGCAACTGCTGTCCCTACTTCCAGCATCTCGCCATCCTTCATCTTCATTCTGCCACTCTGTCTTTTTAATATATCTCCGAGGTTTTCGCCTTTAACCCAGCGATCTACGGTTGTATGCAAGGGGGGATTTTTCTTTTAATCAGCTTGCGACAGCAGAAACTCGGTTTGAACTCACTCAGGGCAGTAGTAAGCTCCTCCACAGAGCGCTCTCTGAGCACACCAGCGCGGGTAAGCTTGCGAGGCCACCTATCTTGACCCCACTCCATATCCGATATCCAATGACTGCTTTCATCAATCCAATTTCCGTTTTCGTCAAACTTGCCAGTTTTCCAACTCCTTTTGTTAAGCGTGTGGTCATACGCATCAGATTCATTCCATCGTAATCCTCCGAAATCGCGACAAACAAATGGCCCAAGCATGGCAAGCTCCTTTCAAAGGCGAGTCTGTATGTTTATTCGTGGTTTGACCCAAATATACAACCCAAATATACAACATCGGCTGCCAAGGCAGGCGAGAAAATCCTTCGCTCACCAGCCAGTGGGTGACCCCGATTATAATGTAACTATTCTATTATACCAACTAGGCTGTACTTGGCCCGAATGGGTTTCTCAATCCGAACTTTCCCTATTCTTCCGTTTGCTTGTTGAAACAATAACTCAAAGCTATCATTTGGAATAATACTATAAATGATGCCAGCATGAGGGTGTATATCGTTAGCACCCTCAAGGTTATATTTACCATTTTCACCAAAGACGGCAACCGCTACTCCAACTAGACCTTGGATGTCAGTCCGACTGTCATAGGTGATGACCAAGTCGTCCGGTTTCCATTTTTCCACACTATCCTTTAGATAAACTGGAAAAAATCTTTCGAGTAGCAGCGCATGCCGCATGGCAACGCATTTTATCCTATCAAGATTTAAACCACGCTGCTCAAGATAGAATTTTATATCAATCTCATTGTTCAGAATCTTATCTGGAGTAGTCGGGTTAGATTGCCTTGTTTTTAGATTGAAGTGACTCCGCATGATGATTCCTCCTCCAAAGAAATTTTATCTCTTTATTATCCTTATACTATGCGTGTATGTCAACGCTTTTGTTACCTGTTTTCAATTTAGTACGCGAGTTTTCCGATTGTCATTCTGTTCTCAAGGAAGGCAGAGATGACAAAGACACAACCGCTACATGATTTATGCGCTGTTTCATTAGGAACCATCGTCAAGCATAATTAAATTGTATCGAAAGCAGGGTTTAATCGTAGTTTGATGTACGCCATTAGAGTCTTGGTACACCAGCTCAAAGCTCTCGGGTTTTCTGGGGATAAGATCGCCAGGGTTAGCCTTTTTTCATCCCATTGGATGTCGGTTATTCTATTATCATGTTCAGCAGTCCGCCTGCCCGTCATGGAAAGCGTGCGATCATACGAATCCGATTCATTCCACCGTAGTCTTCCGAAATCACGTCAAACATAAGGCCCAAGCATGACAACTTCCTTCCAGGAAAATTCACTCTGAGAATTACATGCATGCCTACAAAGTCATGAACGGGTGACTCCGTTTGCTTTCCGTCTATTCGGTCATTATTAAATGATATTTGAAATATGTGGGATCTCGAACGCTGATAGTAGTTATCTGTATGCCATCATGGTTTTGGTACACAAAATCAAAGCCCTCTGGCCGTTCGCCCTTATGAGAGTGATGAATAAACCGTATTCCGGATTTATATTCACGCCCAAGCCCAGCATATCGATATCCAAAAAATGCCCCGGCTACCTTGAACGCCCCTTCACCGGATTCAGCACCGCCACATCTATTTCCATCGAAAATGGCGATTGCCACTCCCGGTAGTAAGCCTTTCAACTGGTGAACGGGGATGCCCGGCCTCCAATTTTCCACGCTGCTGAGCGACGCTTTCACCTTCTCGTTCACGAATACCCCTTCCTTGACCAGAGCAGTACTCACCTCAATTGCGCTACAGCCCTCCCCGGATATTTGCCCTTGGTTTTCAAGTTCAAGCTTTTCAGATCGCAGAAGGCTCTCGACGGCACGATCGGCCCTGTCGTAATCAAAATGATTTTGGCTTGTCAAAATACCGTTTGCCAAGAAAAAAAACGGCCCTGCCATAATGATCCTCCTGCAAAGAAAATCTACTACCCCATTGTCCGTATAATATTTGCGTATGTCAACATTTTTTGTTATAGACAACAGAGACGGGACTCTTTTCGCAATTTGTTCGGGTGTATCAAAAAAAACCCGGCCAAAAGAGGCCGGGTTTTTTTGGTACTGTTTTGAAGCGAACGAGAAAACCAGTCAGGCTAAAGCCTTGTGGTTCCCCTTCATCTTCATTTAAGGAGCAGAAGGTGGAGTCGCCTCCATATTTGTTTCCGTATTCCATGCACCGGAACTCCAGCCCGTCGACTTGCCGTCTTGACTCCGCATCTGGCAGGTGTAGCCGAACTCCACAAAGCTCAGCGTGAACGATTCCATTGGCCGATCACCAGCGAAGGTTGTAGACGTTCCGACTATTCTTACATTCTTCAGTACTACTCGCATGACCGTCTCATCACCACCCGCCTCAGACGCGCACACATCTATCGTCACCTCTGGTAACACACCTGCTGCGGTTCCAGCCTTGGCGCAGTAATTCAGAATAGACGGCGAAGCACCGTCATAGTAATGGAGAACATCGATGTTCTTAAAATCAGGAGTACCCCCCCCTTTTTTATTGGTATTGTTTGTGATAGTCAAGTTGACGCATTCAGCTACAACCCATTCCTTGTGCTTAGCGTCCTCCGAACTGCCTTTGAAAGCTTTGCCAAGATTGACATAAAACTTCGCCATGTGAAAACCTCCTTTTTGATGTTGAACTGCCGAGTAAAAACAACGCCATTTTAAAATCAAATAAGTGTAATGTCAATGGCGCCAATGTGTTAGCAGGAAAAACACCTCCCATTGACATGCTCGTCCGATCAACGATGAGCGAGAGAGTGTGTCGATATGGCAAAACTGCGCGCCTAACGCGTAGTCATGATTACGACGCAGTCTCAGCCAGAGGCGGTGCATGTTACTGCCTGTCATGTGCCGCCCTTGGATGACGGTAACTTGGAAACCAGACGCAGGCTCATCGTAAGCCCTTCAAGCTGGTAATGCGGACGCAGGAAGAACTTGGCGCTGTACCTGCCCGGATCGCCCTCTATGTCCTCGACGATGACCTCGGCTCCCGCCAACGGATAGCGGGCCTTGGTCACTTCGCTTGAAGTGGCTGGGTTGCCATCGACGTAGTTCATGATCCATTTGTTGAGCCAGCGTTCAATCTCTCCGCGTTCCTTGAAGGAACCGACCTTGTCCCGCACCATGCACTTGAGATAGTGAGCAAAGCGGCAGCAGGCAAACAGGTAGGGGAGTCGCGCAGACAGGTTGGCATTGGCTGTGGCGTCCGGATCGTCGTATTCGAAAGGTTTCTGCAGGCTTTGCGCCCCGATGAACGCGGCGGAATCGGTGTGCTTGCGGTGGATCAGCGGCATGAAGCCATTCTTGGCCAGTTCGGCTTCGCGGCGATCCGAGATGGCGATTTCGGTCGGACACTTCATGTCTACGCCGCCATCGTCGGTCGGGAAGGTGTGGCAAGGCAGACCCTCGACCACGCCGCCGGATTCGACGCCGCGAATCGACGTCGTCCAACCGTATAGCTTGAAACTGCGGTTGATGTTCGTCGCCATCGCGTAGGCGGCGTTGAGCCACAGGTAACGATGATGATCCGAACCGCCTGTGTCTTCCTCGAAATTGAATTCGTCGACCGGGTTGGTCTTGATGCCGTAGGGCATGCGACCGAGGAAACGCGGCATGGTCAGTCCGAGATAACGCGAGTCGTCCGACTCGCGCAGGCTGCGCCAGGCGGCGTACTCCGTGTTCTCGAAAATCTTGGTCAGGTCGCGCGGGTTCGCTAGTTGCTGCCAGGATTCCATTTGCATCACGCCGGGATCGGCTCCGGCGATGAAGGGACAATGCGCGGCGCTGGCTATTTTCGCTATTTCTCCCAGCATTTCGACATCCGGCGCGGAGTGGTCGAAATGGTAATCGCCGACCAGGCAGCCGTAAGGCGCGCCGCCGAGCTGGCCGTATTCCTCTTCGTAAATGCGGCGGAAGATCGGGCTTTGATCCCAACCGACCCCCTTGTGACGTCTCAGGGTTTTGTGTAGTTCTTTCTTGGAGATGTTCATGAAACGGATCTTGAGCGTCTCGTCCGTCTCGGTGTTGTTGACGAGGTAGTGCAAACCTCGCCAGGCCGATTCGAGCTTTTGAAAATCCTTGTGATGAAGAATGTGGTCGATCTGCTCGCTCATCTTGCGGTCGATTTCCACGATGATCGCCTCGATGGTGCGATAGGCGTCCCCCGACAGGGTAACGGCGGAAGCAACAGCTTGTTGCGCGAGCGTGCGTACAGCCGATTCCACGGCGGAACGCTGTTCTTCCGACTTGGGTTTGAACTCTTTTTCGAGCAGCGCGGCGAAATCGGTCTGCTCGGCGAAGGACGTGGCGGCTGCCGTTGAAGCGGCGGTCTTGGTGGGGGACATGGCGGTCAGTCTTCCTGTTTGTCGTTGCCACTTTCAGCGGCGGGAGAGGTTTTGGCGGCAGGGGCGCTGGCGAGCGACTTGAGCAGCGTCGGATCCTGGAGTACGTCGCCAAGCAGGTTTTCCGCGCCGGTCTTGCCGTCCATATAGGAGAGCAGGTTGTTCAGTTCGGTGCGGGCCTGCAGGAGTTGACTCAATGGTTCGACGTTCCGGGCGATTGCGCCCGGACTGAAGTCGTCCATGCTGTTGAAGGTGAGGTCGACCGCAAGCTGTCCTTCTCCGGTCAGCGTGTTGTTGACGGTAAAGGCTACCCTCGGTTTGATGGCTTTCATGCGCTCGTCGAAATTGTCGATGTCGATTTCGAGGAATTTTCGATCCAGAACCGGGGGCAGCGCTTCCTTCGGGGTTCCGGACAGATCGCTCATGACCCCCATCACGAACGGCAATTGAACCTTTTTTTCCGAGCCGTACACCTCGACATCGTATTCGATCTGTACGCGGGGCGCGCGGTTACGCCCAATGAATTTCTGTCCACCTTTTCCGTTAGACATGAGAACTCCTTTTAAGTCGAAAGGCGCGGCAGTGCCGAACCTGTTGTATTGTTAAAAGAAAACAACCTGTTTTAATTTTATATTCCCGTGTGGAATTCCGTTGGCACATTTCGGCTACCTCGTCCAGACTCACCCCTCACCTGCAAGCTGTCGAACCTGATCCGTGGCGCTCGGCATCAGTTCCTGGATGATGGCCAGGAAATCCGAGCCGCCGATGCGCTCGACGCGTCGGATCAGCAGCGGGGCAGGATGGGATGGTTCGTGACGCTCGAAATATTCACGCGCCAGCGCCAGCGCCTTGCACGCGTCGGCGCGGGTGTTCAATGCCGAGGGAAGCGGCCCGGATGCCCTCGGCGGGCTGGGAACATCCCCGTCCGCCTGGGGGGCAAGGTCGGAGGATTCCGCCTCCTGCTCCTGCAATTGCGCAACAATGAAACGGTTGAGGCGGGTAACGACTTTTGTCAGCAAGTCGATATCGGGCCAGTATTCCGATTTGAACCGTTCCTTGAATGCGGAATCGATCGAGGCCAACGACGAAACAATGGATGAGATCGCAGCCAGGCGACCCTGGTTTCGGTCTTTTTCCGCAACCAGTATCCTGGAAAGCTGGGCGGGAGAAGCAACGGGCGATCCTTCATCCTGTTTGCCTTCGAGCGCCTGTTCTGCGGCGAACAGGGTTACCGTGCCAACGGGGGTTTCCAGGAGCGTCGTCTGTCGTAAGGCGTGAACGAGTTCGGATATTTCAGAGACGGCATTGCTACGATAAAGGGGGTCGACAATACCGTCCTCCTCGATCTGTGGATACAAATGATCCCAGTCGTTTTCAATCCATCGCGCCACCAGACCCAAACCTTGGGCCAGCCCCTGCAGGCCGTGTTTATGCAGGGCAGCCTGGCAAACCTTGGCGAGGATGCGTAAATCCCGGCTCCTTTCGAGTAGGGCGCAGCCTGTTTTGAGAACTTCAGTCCAATTGGGAGGCTGCGCTGGAACGATATGCTCCCCCACTTGCCGTTCTTCGCGGGGGGTTGAAAGCGTCATGAATTCGGAGAATGTATCAGCATATTCCAGATTCTCTCCGACAGAAGCCGCCGCCTCGAAAAGTATTGGACTGAAGATGGAATCTGTCATAAGGAAAAGCCGAGGATAGAGAGGAATATAGAAACTGGACTCCATAATTGTATCTTGTTATAATAACAAGGTCAACACGACACAACCAACCAAATATACCCTTGATGTGGGAGTGTCGGCGGGCTTTACGGGAGATATGCAAAGTGTGTTCGAGCGTCGTTCGTTCGGTCGTATATTGTTTTGTCGGCATGTTTGCCGGGCTGGCGCTTGTCGGGTGCGGAGGGCCGAAGCTGAAGGCGGGGGAGCGGGAGCAGCTTCCTATTCCGATGGAAATTACCGTCGGCGCGCAGGCCGATGTCAATCCCGCCGCAGATGGGAGGCCTTCGCCGGTCTTCGTGAGGGTGTTCGAGCTCGCAAACGATTCACGGTTCCAGTCCGCCGATTATTCCGAATTGATCAGGCAGGACTCCGTGACGCTGGAAGGGGATGTGCTCTCCAGCGAGGAGCGCAGCCTGATTCCCGGCGAAGGATGGGTCGTGCGCAAGCGCGCTTCGCTCCAGACCAAGTTTCTGGGGGTCGCCGCAGGGTACCGCGACACGAATAGTATCTGGCGGGCGGTCACGCCGATGCCGGAGCCTTATCTTGCCGGTCGCCTCTGGACGAAATCCGTCTCGCCGACCATGCGGCTGTACGTGCGGCTGGACGGGAGCGGCGTGACGCTTTTCCGCGAGGAGGAACTGCCCAAGAAATAGAAAGAAACGCCCACGCAAGGCCGTTTCGGGGTAAAGGTTCCAGTGCGTTTTTATGTCATAATCCACTTTTTTGTTTCAGGTAACGGATGAGCTATATCAACAAGGTTGTCTGGTCGGAAGGAATGTTCCTGCGTCCGCAGCATTTCCAGCAGCAGGAACGTTACATCGAATCTTATATACGACGCTGCGTTACCTCTTCCACAGGTTTTTTCTGGGGATTCTCCACGCTCGAAATCGATTCCAATGCGCTGAAGCTGGGAACGGTCGCCATAAGCCGGGCCGAAGGGCGGATGCCGGACGGAACGCCTTTCGATTTGAGCGAGGACAAGGTTCAGCCGCTTGCCCTCGATTTTCCACCGGACACGAAGGACGTCAAGGTCTGCCTGGTGTTGCCCGCGTTGCGGGAGGGGGCGGAGAGCGTCATTTACGATGAGAACGCCACCAGCACGGCGCGATTCAAGGCGGAGGCGTTCAAGACCGGGGATGCCAATGGATCCGATGCGGAACCCGGCGCGAAGGAGGCGGAGATACAGGTAGGCCGACCCCGTTTCCAACTGATGCTGGAAACCAAGGTGCCGTCTGGCTGGATGTCGCTGGGAGCGCTCAAGGTCGTCGAGCGACAGACGAACAACGAACTGCGCCTCGATCAGGAATATATCCCACCCACATTGTATTGCAGGACGCAGAAAAACCTGCACGGCTTTATCAATGAAATAGCGACATTGCTCAAGCAGCGGGGGAATGTCCTCTCCGGTCGCATGTCGGCGGGCGGGCGTGGCGGAATTTCCGAGGTTGGCGATTTTCTGCTGCTGACGTTCATCAACCGCTGGCAACCGCTGATGCGGCATCTTGCAACGATCAACCTGCTGCATCCGGAGCGTCTCTACGCGAATCTGGTTTGCCTGGGAGGAGAACTGGGCTCCTTCTCGACGGAAAACCGGCTCGCGCCCGAATATCCGATCTACGACCACGACGACTTGCGGGCGACGTTTACGCCGCTCATGAATGATTTGCGCAACGCCCTGGCGATCATGATCGATCCCACGGTCATCCCCATCGAGTTGAAAACCAGGAAATTGGGGTTCAGGATTGCGGTGATTCCCGACCGCTCCCTGATTACCCAGGCTTCTTTCGTGCTGGCCATGAGCGCGAACATGCCCCCGGAAAAAATACAGGCGCAGTTCCCGGCCCAGACCAAGATCGGGCCGGTGGAGAAAATCCGCGATCTCATCAACCTGCAACTCCCCGGCGTCGCCTTGCGACCGCTGCCTGTTGCGCCCAGGGAGATTCCGTTTCACGCGGGGTTCAATTATTTCGAGATCGATACCCGGCACGAGTTGTGGAAGGAGATGGAGAAAAGCGCGGCCATGGCGCTGCATATTGCCGGAGATTTTCCCGGCCTCGCGCTTGAATGCTGGGCAATACGCAAATGAACGACGGAAATCTTCAGAATGTCGGCGCAAATCAGAATGCTGCGCGGCGAACGGTAATGACCGGGGCGGAATACAACAGCGCCAGCGGCGTGAATCCGCTCGTGTGGGCGGCCAACCCTCTTCTCGACATGATTGCGCAGATTCGCGGCATGCATCAACTTTCCAACCCTGGGGGATTTCGGAAGCAGTTGGTTACGGAGATCCACAATTTCGAGCAGCGCGCACAATCGGTCGGGGTGTCGCGCGAGGAGTTGATCGGGGCGCGCTATTGCCTGTGCACCGTCCTCGATGAGGCTGCGGCATTGACGCCCTGGGGCAGCAGTGGCGTGTGGGCCGGGCAGGGTCTGCTCGTGACCTTTCACAACGAGACCTGGGGTGGAGAGAAATATTACCAGCTTCTCGCCCGCCTCGCGCAAAATCCCGAACGTCATAAGGATCTGATCGAGTTGCTGTATTACTGCAATGCCCTGGGTTTCGAGGGGCGTTTCAGGATCGAGAACAACGGTTTCAGCCAGCTTGAGATGCTCAAGAGACGGATCGCCACGATTCTCGGCAGCAGCAAGGGAGGCTACGAAGCCCGCCTCTCGCCGCACTGGCAGGGCGTCAGTTCCACGCCGCCTGCCTGGCGGACGATCCCGTCCTGGGTCGTGGCGATGTTGTGCGCCCTGATCGCGCTGGGGGTGTACATCGCGTTTCTGTATTCGTTGAGCGATCGTCTGAATATCACTTCCCGGAATCTCCAGGCTTTGGAGATT
>WRNU01000039.1 GCA_009776435.1 Betaproteobacteria bacterium
GCCCCCCGCCACGGGCGGGCGCGATTGGCGGGTGGCGACCACGCTGCCGTGCGCCAGGGGCGAATCGGGCGCGGCGCAGCCCTGGGGGTTTGGACTTTATCGCGCCGCCGATTACTTCGAGTTGATCGACCATCCGGTGGAAATGGGCGTGTTCGCGCTCGATCATTTCGAGGCGGGCGGCGTGCCGCACAGCATCGCTCTCAGCGGGCGGCACGATTGCGACATCGCCAGACTCAGGAGCGATCTGGCCCGCGTCTGCCAGTGGCAGATAGATCTGTTCGGCGCGCCGCCACCAATGAAACATTTCCTGTTTCTCATGCGAGCCGTGGATGAAGGTTACGGCGGCCTTGAACATCGCGCTTCGACAGCGATCATCGCCCGCCGGGACAACCTGCCGTATCCCGGCATGAAGAAGGTGTCCGGCGGCTACATGGCTTGCCTCGGCCTGTGCAGCCACGAGTATTTTCATCTCTGGAACGTCAAGCGGATCAAACCGGCAGCGTTCGAGCAGCAGGATCTCACGCGCGAAAACCATACCCGGCTGTTGTGGGCGTTCGAGGGCATCACTTCGTACTACGACGCCCTGGCCCTGGTACGCTCGGGAGTCATCAGCGTCGGCGATTATCTTGGCTTGCTGGGGAAAACCATCTCCTCTTTGCTGAAAACGCCGGGGCGGACCCGCCAGAGCGTGGGGCAATCCTCGTTCGATACCTGGACGCATTATTACCGCCAGGATGAGAATTCGCCGAATGCCATCGTCAGCTATTACGTCAAGGGAGCCTTGATCGCGCTTGCGCTGGATTTGCGGTTGCGCCAGGAGAGCGCGGGCATTCGTAGTCTCGACGAAGTGATGCGCGCGTTGTGGCATCGTTACGGCCTGACCGGCGTCGGCGTCCCCGAGGAAGGCGTTTTCGATCTGGTTGCGGAAATCGGCGGCGACAAAACCGCGCGCTGGCTGCGCAAGACCGTGGAAGGAACCGACGACCTGCCGCTGGCAAAGTGGCTCAAGCCCTTCGGCGTGCGTTGCCGGATCGAGGCGGCCAGCGCCACGCCGTCGCTTGGAATCAAACTGCGCGAAGGCGTGCATATTGCGACGGCCTATGACGATGGTCCCGCACAAAGAGCGGGACTATCGGCAGGCGATACGCTGGTCGCCGTCGATGGTCTGCGGGTCGAAGGCAGCAATTTGTCGAAAATGCTGGAACGTCGCCGCGCCGGGGAACGGATCGAAATCCACGCCTTCCGGCGTGACGAGTTGATGCGTTTCGAGCTTGAACTGGCCCCCGCGCCGCTGGACACGGCCAGATTGACCCTGGAAGCCGGGCCGGACAAGGCGGCATTGCGGGACGGCTGGCTGGGAGAGGGCAGGGCGGACGGAAAATGCTGACTGTCTCCGACCACAATCGCGCCCTGGGCGGGTTCACGTATATTTATCCGGTGCTTTCCCGACGCGCGGGCGGCGTGTCGGTGGGCATCAACCTCAACCCGAACAATGCCTGCAATTGGCAATGTGTCTATTGTCAGGTGCCGGATCTGATACGGGGCAAAGCGCCGAAAATCGACCTCGCACGGCTCGAATCCGAATTGCGCGCTTTCCTCACGGCCTTGTGCCGGGGCGATTGGCTGCTCCATCAAGCGCCCGAGGGGGTGCGAACACTGCGGGATATTGCCTTTTCGGGCAATGGCGAGCCGACCAGTGCAGTGGAATTTGCGGATGCCGTGGCGCTGGCAGCCCGGATGCGCGTCGAATTCGACCTTGATCCGGCCGTAGCCTTGCGTTTGATTACCAATGGCAGCCTGTTGCGTCAGGCACGGGTGCGAGAAGGCATTCGCCGACTGGGGCAGGCGGGCGGAGAGGTCTGGTTCAAGGTCGACGCGGGCAACGCGAACTCCATCGAGCGGATCAACGGCGTCAAACTGGCTCCCGGAACGATTGCCCGCAATCTGAGGGCATGCGCGGCCCTGTGTCCAACCTGGGTACAAACCTGCGTTTTCCGTTGGGACGGTCTGCCGCCGCACGATGCCGAAATCGACGCCTGGCTTGGGGTACTGGCAAACGCGACAATCCGGGGCGTGTTGCTTTACGGCGTCGCTCGACCTTCGCTACAGCCTGCTCGTGCGCGAATCAGCCCGTTGTCGGCGGAAGAGTTCGACAGGATTGCAGCGAGGATCAAAGAAAAAGGGCTGACGGTTCTCGTCAGCCCTTAGTCGGAGCCTGAAAGGGCAGAGGACTCGAACGGAGGCCAGACATATTGTGTCTGGCTTTGCCTGGCATCCCCTTCACCCCGGTTTCAAGAGGGCTTCTTCTTTTTCGAATTTGAAGCGCGGGCCTCTTTCTTCAGGTTTTTGTACATTTCCGGGTTGGTGGTCTTGAGGTACTCCGCGACATCGAAGTCTTCTTTCTTGACCTTGGTGATGTCGATCTGCTCGATATGCACCAGACGCAGGAGGGCTTGTACCGGGCGGGGAATGTTGCGCCCGCTTTCATAACGCGAGCCTCCACTCTGGGTAACGCCGATCTTCGACCAGAATTGAGACTGGTTGAGACCAAGCTTGCGGCGGATTTCACGTACATCGATGGGTTGTTCTGCGGCTTTCATGTCACTGTCCTTTACAGGGTTACGGGGAAAAATGCACTCGTCGGTTGAGGTTGCGGCCTGTCGGTCTCCGTTCGGATGTCCGAGTAATTCATATTATAGAGTAATACACGAATACTACAATGGAAATAATTAACGCCATACGGTTAACCACAACGCCATGTGGTTATCCACAATGTCTCCGGGAACTACCCGTGGACGATACCACATGTGTTCTCACTCGATCCCCTCCGATTATCAGAAGATAAATTCTTTTTATATCAATGTGTTGCATGAATAGGTGGCCTGAATACCCAAAAAAAACCATAACATCGACGCTACTCATACTAGCATTCATTCGGGGTTGTGTGAATAACTGTCGTGGCATCATGAGTCAGATCGTGCATAGTTCGTTGCATTTGTGCAATATATGTAGTATGGCGGTCGGAAACTATGCGTGACTGTTACAGGCCAAAACCGTTGTAAAAATGATACAAATCACGAGTTCGAGGCGCGTTGGCGCCCCCATTTCCAGGGCGTTGCTGATGCTCGTCATTCTTGCGTCAACGCCGGTATCGGCCCTTGCCGGGCCTGAGGCAGGCATGGATTTTCTGGGACAGCAAAAACAATATGCCCGGGTGAGGAAGGCGATCCAGAACAAGGCCGATGCGCTCGACCGCAGCCTTGGCGCGCAGGGGTTGAAGAGCGCCGATCTCAATATCCTCATCGTTGCCTACAAGTCCGAGGCGGTTCTGGACCTTTACGCAAAGAGTGCGAAAGAGGGAAGTTACAGGAA
Source organism: Betaproteobacteria bacterium (assembly GCA_009776435.1). GTDB lineage: Bacteria > Pseudomonadota > Gammaproteobacteria > Burkholderiales > Rhodocyclaceae > WRNU01. The sequence goes on from WRNU01000039.1 coordinate 3,373, forward strand.
GCTGGTCTCCTATCCCGTCTGTGCCGCTTCCGGAAACCTGGGTCCCAAGCGACGCCAGGGGGACAGGCAGGTGCCGGAGGGTTTTTACCGGATCGACCGTTTCAATCCGGTGAGCAACTTCCTTCTTTCGCTCGGTATCGACTATCCCAATGCCGCAGACAGGCGGAAAATTCGCGCAGCCGATCCGGGAGGCGACATTTTCATCCACGGTTCCTGCGTCTCGATCGGCTGTCTGGCCATGACCAATGCCGTGATCGAGGAAATCTATCTTTACGCGGTGTATGCCCGTAACAGCGGCCAGAAAACGATTCCCGTCTATATTTTTCCGTTCCGGATGACGCTGGAAAACATGAAAAAGCATGAAACCATTTATCGTAAACAGCCGGAACTGCTTGATTTTTGGCGAAATCTTAAGATAGGGCACGATAAATTCATTGAAGGCGGCGCGGCACTCAAGGTGGGTGTCACGCAGAAGGGCGATTACAGTTTCGGCCCGTGAGTCTTTGAAGACTCCCCACGCTCGCTTGCGAGAGAGGGGTTGGGGGAGAGGGTAGATAGAGGTGATGCCCCCGCGCGTCGGGTAGTCCTGCCGCCGATAGCCTCGCGGGGGAGAGTGGTATCATTCGCCACTTTGAAGGGCGTTCTTTGCCGTCCCTGCCGTTTAGCCGCTGTTTCACCGCCTGATTCGTCCGACCTTGCGCCTTTCCAAGCTCAAACTCGCCGGCTTCAAGACTTTCGTCGATCCGACCACGGTACTCATTCCGGGGAACCTGGTCGGCGTGGTCGGCCCGAACGGCTGCGGCAAATCGAACATCATCGACGCGGTGCGATGGGTGCTGGGAGAGACCCGCGCTTCGGCGCTGCGCGGCGAATCCATGCAGGATGTCATCTTCAACGGCTCCACGACCCGCAAGCCGGTGTCGCGCGCCAGCGTGGAACTGGTCTTCGACAACGCCGCCAGCCGCGTCAAAGGGCAATGGGCGCAGTACGCCGAAATCGCCGTGCGCCGCGTCCTGGAGCGTAGCGGCGAATCCACCTATTACATCAACAACCTCCACGTGCGCCGACGCGACGTGATCGACCTGTTCCTCGGCACGGGTCTGGGGCCCCGCGCCTACGCGATCATCGAACAGGGCATGATCTCGCGCATCATCGAGGCGCGCCCGGAGGAAATCCGGGGTTTTCTCGAAGAGGCTGCCGGAGTGACCCGCTACCGGGAGCGACGACGCGAAACCGAGGGGAGATTGGCCGACGCGCGCGACAATCTCGCCCGTCTCGACGATATCCGCCTCGAACTGGGCGATCGTATCGAGCGCCTCGAAGGCCAGGCCGCCACCGCCAAACGCTTCCAGACGCTCGATGCCGCCCTGCGCGAGCGTCAACAACTGCTCTGGCTCATCAAGCGCAACGAGGCGCGCGCCGGACTAGAGCGTGTGCGGGGGGATCTGCGCGACAGCACTGCCCGCATCGACGCCGACAACACCCGCTTGCAGGCGTTGGAAAACGATCTCGAAGAGACGAGAGCCGGACATCTGGCCGCGTCCGAATCCGTTCATCTCGCGCAGAGCGATTTTTTTGCCGCCAGCGCGGAAGTCTCCCGGCTCGAAGCCGAATTGCAACACTTGGGCGAAACCCGGCAGAGGCTCGAAACCCGCCTCGGACAACTCGATGCCGACCATGAACATTGGCGCGCCCGACGCGAGACACTCGATGCCGAGCATGCGCGTTGGGAAGCCCTGGCCGAGAATGCCGCCTCACGCGCAGAACAGACAGAGGCCCGTCACCAGGAAATTTCCGACAGGCAGCCGGAACTCGAAACCGCCTGGCGCGACGCGGATGTCACCGTGACATCGGTGCGGCGCGAACTGGCGACGGTCGAGCAGCAATTGCGGGTGGAAGAAGCCAATCGTGTCCACGCCGGACGCGCGCTCGACGCACTTTCCCAGCGCCGCGAAAAGCTCGATATCGAGCGTGGCGCAATCGAAGACCCCAGTCCGGTGCGAGTCGCCGAGCTTCAGGCACGGCTCGATACCTTGCGCGAGCGTTGCGACGCCTTGCAGCAGGAACTGGCCGAGGCACAGGCGCGCCAGCCCGATCTCCAGGAGGCGCTACGGGGGGCGATCGAGGCCGAGAACCTGATGCAGCGCCGTCTCACCGAATTGCGTGCGCGGCACAACGCGCTCGCACAGCTTCAGTCACAGGTCGCCGCGCAGGGCGAACTCGGCGACTGGATCGACCGCCACGGCCTCGGAGATCTGCCGCCACTGTGGCGCTCGCTGAAAATCGAGCCGGGTTGGGAGACCGCAGTGGAGGCCGTGTTGCGCGAACGCCTGACGGCGCGACTGATGGAGGAGGGAGCTTCGCTGGTGGCCGATTTCCTCGCCGACCCGCCGCCGGACGCTTTGGCGTTCGGCTTCGCGGATGTCGTACCGGAGGCGGCGCTGCCCGCTCCGTCTGGCGCTGTTGCCTTGGTCGATCGGGTTCTTACGGGGGATGCCGCGCGGGATGCCTTGCTTGCCGACTGGCTGCGCGGCTGGTTTGCGGTCGAACGGATCGACGATTGGCTTCCCCGCCGAGCGTCGCTGGCTCCCGGTGTGTGTCTGGTCGACCCGCGCGGGCAGGTGTTGAGCCGTGGCATGCTGGCGCGCTTCGTTCCGGATAGCCGCACACACGGACTCATCGAACGACAACGCGAGATCGACGATCTCGCCGAGCGTCGGCAGGCGCTCGAAGATGAGGTACATGGCGCGCAACAGGTGTTGCATGATGCGCAAAACGCCGCAGCCGACGCGCAATCCCGGATCGACGCCCTGCGACGCGAAACCCAGGTGGCCCAGGCGGATCGACACGCCGGGGAAGTCGATCTCCTCAAACTTGACCAGGCTTTGAGCCGCGCGCAAGAGCAGCGCGCCCGACTCGAAAGCGATTTCTCCGAATTGCAGCGCCAGGAAGAGGGCGAACATGAACGCCATGCGCGGGCCGAACGCGAGCACGCCCGCGCCACCGAACTGGCCGAACTGCAACGCGCGCAGCTCGATGCCGCCATCGACTCACTGCGCGAGCGTGATGAAGCCTTGCGCGAACAGCGCACGCTGGAACAATCGTTTGCGCGCGAACTTCAGGAAGCCCGGTTTTCGGAGCGCGAGTGCGCGGGCAAGCTCGAAGACAACGTCCGCAATCTGCAACTGGCGGACGAACAACTCGAAAGAATCAGCGGCGAGCGCAGGGATCGCGCAGCGGAAATCGAGGCCACCGACGACAGCCGTTGCCGGGAGTCTCTGCAAACGGCGCTCGACGCGCGTGAAAGCCGCGAAGCCGCCCTGGCGGCGCGGCGGGACGCGCTCGAACAGGCGGTGGCGGCCCTGCGCGGGATCGAGGAACTGCGCTTGCGCACCGAACACGAGGCGGCCCCCTTGCGCGAGCGCGTGGCCGATCTGAGGCTGGAGGCTCAGGCGGCGGAACTGGCTGCCGCGCAATTCGACGAGCGGCTCGCCGAGGTGGGGGCCGATGAAACCGCGCTGGCTCCGTTGTTGGCGGGTGCGCCCAGCGAAGGCTCCCTGCAACGCGAAGTGGGGCGGCTCGGACGGGAAATCGCCGCCCTGGGGGTGGTCAACCTTGCCGCAATCGAGGAATTGCGCACCGCTTCCGAGCGCAAATCCTTCCTGGATATCCATTATGACGACCTGATGACGGCAATCGGAAAGCTGGAGGATGGCATACGCAGCATCGACCGGGAAACGCGCAAGAAGCTGCAAACGACATACAATACCGTCAATGAGCATTTCGGCAGACTGTTTCCGCAACTCTTTGGCGGCGGGCGGGCGGCGCTGATAATGACCGGCGAAGAAATTCTCGACGCGGGCATCCAGATCGTGGCGCAACCCCCGGGCAAGAAGAACGCTTCCATTCAGTTGTTGTCCGGCGGCGAAAAAGCTCTGACCGCGATTGCGCTGGTTTTCGCCATGTTCCAACTCAACTCGGCTCCGTTCTGCATGCTCGATGAAGTCGATGCGCCGCTGGATGACGCCAACGCCGGTCGATATGCCGAATTGGTGAAACACATGGCGTTGCAGACGCCGTTCATCTTCATCAGCCACAACAAGATTACGATGGAGACTGCGCAACAACTGATTGGAGTTACCATGCAGGAACAGGGCGTGTCGAGAGTCGTCGAAGTCGATATCGAGGCTGCAATGCGTATGGCCGAACAGGCGGCGGCGTGATGAACATCCGTGAGGCGGAGTCAATAATGACAATGAAAAAGGCGCGGTAAAGGGTATGGATACATTACAGGTTGCATTGATCGGGATCATCATTGCCGTCGTCGTGGGCATCATCGCTTTCAACAAGTGGCAGGAAGGCCGACTTCGGCATCGTGCCGGTCGTGCTTTTCCGGACAATGAGCGCGATCCGCTGCTCGAACGGATGGGTAACACCGAAATTCCCTCCGAACCACGTGAGCCGATGATCGGGGGGCAGGGCGCGGATGAGCGTGACGAGGCGAACGCCGACGACCGGGCGGGCGCGCCGTCGGAAGGCAAGCGGAGCCAACAGAACTATCACCAGCCGCCCAGGCAGCGGGTGCGGCCCCCCTTGCCTGACAAGCTCGATCCCCGCATCGATTGCTGTATCCGTATCGAGGCCGTGGAACCCATCGAGGTGCCGCGCTTTTGGGCGGCGCAAACGGAGGTGTTCGACAACATCGCGCGGCCTCTGCGCTGGTATGCGTTCGATGACCGCGAGAACCAGTGGCGCAGGATCAACGGAAATGCCGTCGGCGCGCATCACTGGTTTCTGGCCGCGCTGCAACTGGTCGACCGGGGGGGAATGCTCAGTGAGAGCGACTTCCTGCGCTATACCCGTGGCGTACAGCGTCTTGCCGACCAGTTTCGCTCGGTTCCGGCGGGCATTCCCTCGCGCGCCGAGATCATGGGAAACGCCAGGGCGCTCGACCGTTTCTGCGCCGAGGTCGATGTGCAGATCGCCATCAATCTGGTCGCCATGCAGCCGATGATGGGAAGCCATATATTCTCGCTTGCCGAAGCCGAGGGGCTGCGGCTGGAAGGCGATGGTTCTTTCCACGCTCGCGCTGCCGATAACCGCACCCTGTATCTTTTGAGCAACGGTGAGGCGTCGCTCTTCGAGCGTAGCGCAATGGCGGGGCTGCGGACGCGGCGTCTGAGTCTGGTTCTCGATCTGCCGCGCGTGATCGACGCTGCCAGCGAATTCGAGGAGATGATGCGTTTTGCGGTGCATCTCGGCAAAAAACTCGGCGCCGACGTGGTCGATGACAACGGACGACCTTTCGGCACGGAATCCGTGGACGCGATTCGTACCCGCATTCGCCGCTATCAGGTGCGCATGAGCGAGGAAGGCATCCCGCCGGGCGGCTCACTGGCGCGTCGGCTATTCAGTGCATGAGCGTGAGCGTCGAGACGTTGGGTCGCGTGGCGTGGCTGCGCCGCGAGATCGGAATCCATGACCGCGCCTATTACGAACTGGATGCGCCGACGATTCCCGATTCGGCCTATGACGCCCTGTTCCGCGAATTGCGGGAACTGGAAGCCGCGCACCCGGAACTGGTTGCGCCCGACTCGCCCACGCAGCGGGTCGGCGGCAGGCCGCTCGCACAGTTCGCCCCGGTCACGCATGCCGCGCCCATGCTTTCCATCCAGACCGAAACCGATACAGGCGCGAGTGGGGCCGAGCATTTCGACTCACGGGTTCGCCGCGAACTGGAATTGGCCGCGGAAGTGGAATACGTGGCGGAACTGAAGTTCGACGGGCTGGCCGTCAGCCTGCGCTTCGAGCAGGGCATCTTCACGCAGGGCGCGACCCGTGGCGACGGCGTGACCGGCGAAGACGTTACGCAAAACCTGAAGACCATCCGTGACATTCCCCTGCGTCTCGCAGGAGAAGCGCCGCCGTTGCTGGAAGTGCGCGGCGAGGTCTACATACGCCGCGATGATCTTCTCCGTTACAACGAAAAGGCGCAGGCGCGAGGCGAAAAACCGCTTGTCAATCCCAGGAACGGCGCGGCGGGCAGCATTCGTCAACTCGACCCGAACATCGCCGCCCGCCGCCCACTCAAATTCTTCGCCTACGGCATCGGCGCAACCGACGGTTGGAACCTGCCTGCGACGCAACAGGAATTGCTCGACGCACTGTCAAACTTCGGCCTGCCGGTCTGTGCCCATCGCGTCGTTGCGCGGGGCTGGCGGGAACTGGCCGATTTTCATGACCGCATCGGCAAGGAGCGGGCCAGGATTCCCTTCGACATCGACGGCGTCGTCTACAAGGTCAACAGCCTCGCCCTGCAAGACCGGCTCGGCTTTCGTTCGCGCGAACCGCGCTGGGCCGTAGCGCACAAATACCCGGCGGAAGAGGCGCGCACGACCGTTCTCGCCATCGACGTGCAGGTCGGACGCACCGGGGCGCTCACTCCGGTCGCCAAATTGCAGCCCGTTTTCGTCGGCGGCGTTACCGTCTCCAATGCCACCCTACACAACGAAGAAGAGGTGCGCCGCAAGGACGTGCGCGTGGGGGACGCCGTCATCGTGCGTCGCGCGGGCGACGTGATCCCCGAAGTCGTGGCCGTCGTGTTCGATGCCCGTCCCATGAAAGCGTCGGAAGACGACCTCTTCACCCGCGTGCCGCTTCATCCTCCGTTTGAACTCCCCGAAACCTGCCCGCAATGCGGATCGCACGTCGCGCGCGAAGAGGGCGGGGCCATCGCGCGTTGCTCCGGCGGACTGGTCTGTCCGGCGCAGGCGCGGGGGGCGCTGCTGCATTTTGCCAGCCGGCGCGCGATGGACATCGAAGGGTTGGGCGACAAGCTCGTCGACCAACTCATTCTCGGCGGTCACGTCAAAACGCCCGCCGACCTCTACGATCTCACCGTGCATGCGCTGGCGTTGCTGGATCGCATGGGCGAGAAATCCGCCGAAAACATCGTCCAGGCCATCGAGAAAAGCCGACACACGAGTCTTGCCCGTTTCATCTTCGCACTGGGCATCCGCAACGTCGGTGAATCCACGGCCAGGGATCTGGCCCGGCACTTCGGCAGTCTGGCCGCCCTGCAAAATGCCGATGCTGCCGCGCTCGAAAGTATCCCCGACATCGGGCCAATCGTCGCCGAATCCATTGTGGATTTTTTTGCTGAAATGCATAATCGCGGAGAAATCGCGCGACTTGTCGGCGCAGGCGTGCATTGGGAAGAACACGAGGGCGCAGCCAACACGCTCTCGGGGCCGCTTGTCGGCAAGCTGTTCGTCCTCACCGGAACCCTGCCCGGTCTGAAGCGCGAGGACGCCAGGGCGTTGATCGAAGCCGCAGGCGGAAAGGTAAGCGGTTCCGTCTCGAAAAAAACAAGTTACGTCGTCGCGGGAGAAGAAGCCGGCTCCAAGCTCGACCGCGCGCGGGAACTGGGCATTGCCATTCTTGACGAAACGGAACTGTTGAAACTGTTGCATGGAGAGTGTTCGTGAGCAAACCAAACAAGATAACCAAAGCCGTCTTTCCGGTCGCCGGGTTGGGAACCCGTTTCCTCCCAGCCACCAAGGCCAGCCCCAAGGAAATGATGCCCATCGTCGACAAGCCCCTCATCCAGTACGCGGTGGAGGAAGCCGTGGAAGCGGGCATGACCGACATGATCTTCATCACGGGCCGCACCAAGCGTTCCATCGAAGACCACTTCGACAAGGCCTACGAACTCGAAACCGAACTGGAGACGCGCGGCAAAAAGGAACTGCTCGACATCGTCCGCCGCACCGTGCCGAAGGGCGTGAACTGCATCTACATCCGTCAGGCCGAAGCCCTTGGGCTGGGGCATGCCGTCCTTTGCGCGAGCCATGTGGTAAGCGCGGACGAAGCCTTTGCCGTGCTGCTGGCCGACGACCTGCTCGACAACAACGGTGATTCATCCGTCACGAAACAGATGGCCGAAGTCTACAGCTACCATCGCTGTTCGGTGTTGGGTTCCATGAACGTCCCGCGCGAAGACACCCGCCAGTACGGCATCGTCAGCACTGAACGACAGGAAGGAAGAATCCAGCGCATCACCGGCATCATCGAAAAACCCGCCCCCGAAAAGGCTCCCAGCACGCAGGCCGTCGTCGGGCGCTATATCCTGACCGCGCGCATTTTCGACCACTTGCGCGCCCTCAAGCCCGGCGCGGGCGGCGAATTGCAACTCACCGACGCCATTGCCGCGTTGCTCAGGGAAGAAGCCGTCCTGTCCTACCTGTTCGATGGTGTGCGCTACGACTGCGGCTCCAAGCTCGGCTATCTCAAGGCCACTGTCGAACTGGGCCTGCGGCATCCGGAAATCGGCATGGCGTTCAGGGATTATCTCGACAGCAAGTCGTGGTTGTCCGAGCCTGTCGCGTCCTGATTCTCTTCATGTTCGCGGCGCAGGAGGCGTGTTCTCGGCTGCCCTGAAACCCTGCCATGCCAATGATGTATACCGAAACCTACACGGAAACGCATCGAACCGATAAAAAAGTGCGATTCATGGCATCAGGTTCATGCGGTGTGTCAAAATCAAAAGATTGCTGGCAAGGTGGATCAAAAAGCGAGAGGAATCCATGAGGCTTGGAAAATCGGGAAAAAGAACGGAAAAAATTGTCGGCGCGGTTGCCGTGGCGGTGGTGGTACTGAGTATCAGCAGCTATTGGACGGGCAGCCGGGTCGAGCAACAATTCCGGGAGAGCATGGATCTGATGGCCCGTTATGGCGCCACGCATAACTTCAAAGTGAACGTGGTCGATTACCAGCGTGGTGTTTTTTGGGCAACAGCGCATACCGATGTGGTTTTCCAGACGGCTTCCCTGGACGACCCCTCGATCATGGAGTCGGTGACAGTGCCCATCATCCATAGTATCCGGCACGGCCCCTTGCCGGCATTGACTGCCGCCGCGCGCATCCGTTCCGAAGCGCAACTGACGGATGAAGCCGTTGCGTTCTTCTTCAATGAAACTTTCGATTCTGATCCGTTCGAGGGCAAGGTGCCGCTTGCCTTCGATACCGTGATCGGTTGGGCGGGAGGACGACATTCACGTGTCGTTTCGCCCGGTTTCGAGATGCCCGCCGAGAAAGACCAGGCCAAGGTGTCCTGGAGCGGATTGAACGGCGAAATTTCCGTAAATTCCAACGGGATAAAAGTCGAAATCGACGGCCTGTCCTACGTCAGAAATGACGACGACCTTTTTCGACTGGGCCGCATCGTCTTTGAGAGCAGCATGACCCTTGCCGAGGGGTTCGAGCGAGTCTACACAGGTACCACGGGCATCACGCTCGACAATCTCCATTTCCGTGGAAAGGATGACAATGGTGTGATCCTTGGCGTCGAGTTTGAAAAATTCCGTATCGCGGGCAACGCATCCGTGAAAGATGGGGCGCTGGACACGGAAGTGAATCTCGATGCCGAAAGGATAACCGTGGAAGGGGGAACGAAAGAAGCAGCCGATAGCCTGAAGTTGACATTCCTGCTGGAAAACATCGACGCCAGTGCATACGACGCCATCCTTCAGGCCATGGACCAGGAAGGCCAGACAGCGGAAATATCGACGGTTTTAGAGAAACAGGGTGAGATTCTGTTGCGGCGCAGACCGGCTTTTCACATCAAGGAAGCGAGCGGGCGCTGGCCGGAGGGTGTCGCGACGGGAAGTTTCCGCATCGCATACGAGGGTGAAGCCAAACCTGACGATCTGTCCATATCCAGCCTGTCCGGTCTGTCCGGCGATTTGCAGTTGGTAGTGCCACGCGCGTTGGTGACTCGTCACATCAGTTCGCAAGTGTCCAGGGATATCGCCGATTCGCTCGAAGATGGCGAAGAAAACGAAGTCAATATCGAGAAAGAAACGACGGAACAGGTCGCCAGGAAGATGGCTGAGATGCTCGAGAAAGGCATCTTCGTGGAAAAGGGAGACGCCCTGGCCGTGGATGCCCGTCTACGGGATGGCGAACTGAATCTCAACGCCAAGCAACAACCGATCCAAACTCTGCTCGAATTGCTGCCTCCGTTCTTCTTCTGACCCACTCCAGTCTGGCGTTTCCGCGATAATGCACGGGTTTCTGCACTCCCGATTTCCGGCTCATGCTCCCCTCCCATGTTATTTTCGACCTCGACGGTACGCTGATCGATTCCGCCGGGGCCATCCTCGCCAGTTATCGCGCCGCGTTTGCCGCGTGCGGCCTGACGCCGGCTCAAAGCATCGAGGCAGGCATCATCGGCCCCCCCCTTGCTGAAACCCTGCGACTGCTCGCGGGCAGCGAGGATTCCGATCTCATCCTTCGACTCGTCGACGCTTTCAGGCAGAGTTACGACACGGGCGGATTGCTGGAAACCCAGGCATATCCCGACATCGGGGACATGCTCCGGGCGTTGCACGCGGCAGGCATGAAGCTTTCAATCGCCACGAACAAGCGTATTCACCCGACACGGCTGATTGTCGAGCACATCGGATGGGGCGATATTTTCGATACGGGTTCGATCTACGCGCTCGACCTCTTCACGCCGCCGATGCCCGACAAGGCGGCGATGCTCGGACGCTTGCTCGCCGATCGGGGGATCGATGCGCGTCGGGCGGTGTACGTGGGTGATCGCATCGAGGACGGCGAGGCTGCCGAGGCCTACGATTTGCCCTTCATCATTGCGATCTGGGGCTATGGCATCTCAGGTGTCGAGGGCATGCCGACGCACTGGCGCAAGGCGGCCACGCCGTCCGGGTTGAAACGCATGCTGTTGGGTGAAGAATGACCCGGCTCGATCTCGTCGCGCCCGGTCTCGTCTGGCCCGCGTCGCCGGCGCTTCATCCGGCTGGAGACGTTGCGCATGCCGCGCTTGCGCGGCTGCTCGGGCGCGGACGGCGGCTCATGGAACCTGCCGTTTCTCACGAACGCCTGTTGGCGCGTCTTTTGGGAATGGCGCGTCAACATCTGCCTCTCGCGGCGTTGCGCCGCCTTGGAGAAGAAGGGGCGGGCGGTTGCGCGCAAGGTGACGACGAGGCGCACTGGCTCTGCGCCGATCCAGTGAATCTGTCTTTCATGGGCGGGCATGTGCTGCTCGATGAGCTCAGTGAAGATGAAATCGACGCGGCAGAGGCTGCTGCCCTGACGGCCACCCTGAACGATGAATTCGCCCACCTCGGTCATTTTTCGGCGGCCACGCCCACGCGCTGGTATCTGCGCATGGAACGCCCCGCAAGGGCGCGCTTCTTTCCGCTCGATGAAGCGGTTTGCCGCCCGATGCAGGATTTTCTGCCCAGTGAGGGTGATGAGGGCGAGGACGACAGCCGACATTGGCGGCATGCATTGAATGAAATACAGGTTGCGCTTCACAACCATCCGTTGAATGCCGCCCGCGAGGCAACCGGGCGACGCCCCGTCAACAGCCTGTGGTTCTGGGGCAGCGGCACGCAATCCCCGCCCGGCGCATCCGGCGCGCCCCGACTCGCCGTGCAGGCGCGCGATCCCATGGCGCGCGGGCTGGCGCGGACAGCCGGAATCGAACCGGACGCGCCGGATGTGGAATCAGCCTTGCGCGCCGACACCCTGGTCGTGCTCGATGATCTCGCCTCCCCCTTTCGTCATCTCGATTCCGCGCGCTGGCAGGACGCGCTTGCCGCGCTGGAGCAGGACTGGTTTGCGCCCATCTCGCGCGCGCTCGATAGGGGAGTCTTGCGTCATTTCGCCCTGCATGTTCCCGGTGAGATCAACCGCTTTTCTCTCACGCTCGGCAGCGGGGCGCGTTGGTGTTTCTGGCGCAAGCCCCTGTCGCTGTGCGCCGTCCATCCGCCCCGGACATGACTACGATCCACCCCCGCGAGACTTCTCCGCGCGCCGCCTCCGCTCTTTCCGCCGCCGGTGTTTCCCCCCTGCTTGCGCGCCTGTTTGCCGCGCGCGGCGTGCGCTCCCCCGTCGAACTCGATCTTTCGTTTAAGACCCTGTTGCCGCCGACTTTGCTCACCGGGGCGCGCGAGGCGGCGGAGTTGCTGGCCGATGCCATCGAGGCCGGGGCGCGCATGGTGATCGTGGCCGATTACGACTGCGACGGCGCAACGGCCTGCGCGGTGGGGGTGCGGGCGCTGCGCGCGTTCGGCGCGGACGTGCATTACCTGGTGCCCGACCGCATGCGCCTCGGTTACGGACTGACCCCGCCGATGGTCGAACTCGCGGCCAAGCTCGATCCCGAAGTGCTGATTACGGTCGATAACGGCATTGCGAGCATCGAGGGGATTGCAGAAGCGCGCGCGCGCGGAATATCGACGATCATCACGGATCATCACCTGCCCGGCGAAACCCTGCCCGACGCCGACGTGATCGTAAACCCCAACCAGCCGGGCTGCGGTTTCCCAGGCAAATCGCTGGCCGGCGTGGGGGTGATGTTCTACGTGATGCTGGCGCTACGGGCCGAATTGCGCGAACGCGGCGCGCTCGAGAACGGGCGTGAGCCGAATCTGGCCAACTTGCTCGACCTCGTGGCCCTCGGAACCGTGGCCGACGTGGTGAAGCTCGACCACAACAACCGCATCCTGGTTTCGCAGGGATTGCAGCGCATCCGGGCCGGAAACATGCAGCCCGGCGTCCGGGCGCTGTTCGCCGTGGCCAGGCGGGATGCCGCGCGGGCGACGACATTCGATCTCGGCTTCGCGCTTGGGCCACGGCTCAATGCCGCCGGACGGATCGCCGACATGAGCCTGGGTATCGAATGCCTGCTCGCCGACGATGCCGGAGCGGCGTTGCAACGGGCGCGCGAACTCGACCGCCTGAACCATGAACGGCGCGGGATCGAGGTCGAAATGCAGGAGACCGCGCGCCGGATTCTCGAGACATTCGATGCCGACGCCGTCAAATGCGCCGGACTCACGCTGTTCGAGCCAGACTGGCATCCGGGCGTGATCGGTCTCGTCGCGGGCCGCGTCCGGGAACGAGAGCACCGCCCCACGATTGCTTTTGCCCGTGGGCAGGATGGCGAGTTGAAAGGTTCCGGGCGATCCATTCCCGGCCTGCACCTGCGTGATGCGCTGGAAATCGTCGCCCGCCAGACTCCGGCACTGGTGCTGCGTTTCGGAGGACACGCAATGGCGGCGGGCCTGACGATCCTCGAAGAAAAACTCCCGGCGTTCCGCGCCGCATTCGAGGAAGTGGTTGCCAGTCTGCTCGATCCTGCCGACCTGCAACGCCGCATCGCTACCGACGGTTCGCTCGAAGCCGCCGAAATCTCGCTGGAGACGGTTCGTCTGCTCGAACGGGAAGTCTGGGGGCAGGGCTTCCCCCCGCCGGTGTTCGACAACGTTTTCCACGTCGAGCGTCAAACGATCCTCAAGGATCGCCACATCAAACTGGAGCTTTCGCTGGGCGGCACAAGGCTTGAAGCCATTTGCTTCAACTGTGCCGAGCGCGTACCCGACATCATCCGCGCCGTCTATCGGCTGGACATCAACGAATACAGGGGATTGTCGAACGTGCAACTGGTGCTGGAGCACTTCGAGGCCGCCTGAGCAAGGTTCGCTCGGGCGTCGCCGAACCGCGCCCTGTCCGGGGGGCGGTCACGACCTCGTCGAATAATTTTCGGCCTCTCGGACCGGGTCTCAACATCGTATAATAACTGTCATGACAGTTTTAATGTCATGACCGGCAAAAAAAAGTGAAATGCAATGTCGATCTGTTGTAAAAGAACAAAGTCACTGAAAAATGTACAAAAGCTTTACATTTCCGTGGTGGTTCCGTTAATATTTAACAATGCGTTACCGTAGTTGCATTATCTCTTTTCTGCTGGGCGTTCTGTTATCGGCCCCGGTTGGTGCAGACGCCGCAACGTCTCGGACCCAGAACGGTCAGGCGGACGTTTTGCGCGCTGAAAGCACTCAGGGTTCGGTGACTGTCGCGCGCGCTGTCCGTAGCGGCCCGGTGTTTGGTCTCGTGGCCATTGTGGCGTTCACTTCCACGCGCGCTGCGCGCGACCCGGTTCCCGTGTTTGCGCCGAACGAGTTGTCCGGTCATGCCCCGATCGCTGCCTCCGCCGCTGCCAATGCCCTGATGAACACGGTCAAAACCACGTCCAACAATGCGGCTTTGATGCAGGTCGTCGAATCCTCCTACGCTGCGGCGATCTCGTCCGGCAGCAAGACGGGGTTGAGCGGGCTTGCGACCGTCAGACATTCGCCGAGCGCCTCTGCCGTACAAAAACTGCTTGGCGAAGGGCTGATGTACATCGGCGTGCCCTATCGCTGGGGGGGGACCTCGCCGATCACCGGGATGGATTGCAGCGGTCTCGTACAACTCGTCTTCCGCAACGCCGTGGGGATCGACCTGCCGCGTACTGCGCTCGAACAGTCCGGGCAGGGCACGCGGGTCGGTGTGCGCGAGCTCAAGCCGGGCGATCTGGTGTTCTTCAATACCATCGGTGTCAACATCTCCCACGTCGGCATCTACGTGGGTAACGGCAAGTTCCTGCATGCCCCTGCCACGGGCAAGCTCGTGCGCATCGACAAGCTCAGCGCCAAATTCTGGGATGCGCGCTACATCACGGCCCGTCGCGTGATAAACGACGAAGAAGGTTCAACCCGGCTTGCCGCCGCGCTTGCCGCCACAGCCGCCA
>WRNU01000040.1 GCA_009776435.1 Betaproteobacteria bacterium
GCAGCCGAACCCACGAAATTGAGAATTTCGGCGACGTGACGCGCTCCGCCCATGGCGGCCTTCTTGGCCGTTCGCGCGCCGGAAAGCATGGTGGTGAGGGACTCGTTCAGCTCCTTCAACGCCTGCGGCTGTACGCCGTCGAGCGTGGCGATTCTCAGAACCACGTCGTTGCGCTGGCGATCCGAGAAGTGCTTGAGGATCTCCCCCGCCTGGTCGAAACCGAGATGGACGAGGATGGTGGCAATGATCTGCGGGTGTTCGTTCTTGATGAGATCGGCGGCAGTGGCGGCGTCGAGCCATTTCAGGTTTTCGATCCCGGCCGTGTCGGAGCCTTGCAGCACGCGGGCGATGAGGTTGGCGGCACGTTCGTCTCCGAGCGCCTTGGTCAGCATCTCGCGGATCTGCTCCTGGTCGGCATAGACGGAGGCGCCCTTGCTGAAATGCTCTTCTAGCTCGTCCAGGATGGGTTCGAGCCTGGAACGCTCCTGCGCGGGCATGCTCGCCATTTTCATGCCGAGTTTCTGCACTTCGCGCGGGCCGAGGTGCTTGAGAATGCCTGCCGCCTCGTCGGTGCCGAGCGCAACGAGCAACAGGGCGGATTTTTCCAGCCCTTCGTCGGGCGTACCGCTTGCGGGAACCGGACTCACTTGTGGCCTCCTTCTTCACTGGCGCCAAGCCATTGATTGAGCAGTTCGGCCACGATCTTCGGGTTTTCACGGGCCATCTGGCGTGCGCGCACCAGCCGATCCTCGAATTCGTTGCTGCGCAAAGCGGCTTCGGACAGCTCGACTTCGACATCTTCTTCCCCTGGCTCGCCTTTCCTGCCTTCGATGCCTTCCTCTTCTTCGCTCTCCATCGCCCCGCTCCTGCCTTCCGCCTGACCCGGTTCTTCGCGCTTCGGTGGCGGCACGACAGCGCGCAACAACGGACGGATGATTCCGAAGTATACGAAGAGGATGAGAACGAGCAGGCCTATGTATTTGGCTCCTTCAAAGCCCAATTCGATCATTTGCGGATCTTTCCAGATGGGGAGTTGCGTGTCGCCCGACTCGGCAAACGGGCTGCCGACGACGCTGATGGTGTCGCCGCGCGTGTCGTTGTAGCCGACGGCATCGCGGACGAGACTGGTGATGCGGGCGATTTCGTCGTCGCTGATAGGCATGGGTTGCGCTTCTCCCTCTGCTGCGCTGGGTAACTGCATGGCGCGATGGTTGACGACCACGGCCACCGACAGACGTTTGATTTGCCCGAGCGACTGTTTGACGTGCTGGATGGTGCGATCCAGTTCGTAGTTGATCACTGCCGCACGGTTGCTGGTGAGTGTTCTCTGCTCGCCTTGCGGCGCCACGGGGGGAATCGTGATCGGCGCGGTGGCCGGAACGGGCGGCTGGTTGGTGAGCGCACCTGGCACGCCTTGCGGGCCTTCGTCGCGGGTTTGCTGTTCACTGGTCTGCTGGCTGCGAATGGACTGTTCGGGGGCCGGGTTGGGGCGGTAGGTTTCGGCGGTCTGTTCGACCTTGTTGAAGTCGATGTCCGCCGTGACCTGGGCGCGGAAATTGCCTTTGCCGTACATGGGAGTGAGGATGTTTTCGACGCGACGGATGAGTCCGGTTTCGATTTCTTCGATGTAGCGCAGTTGCGCAGGGTCCAGTTCGGAGCGACGCATCAGCTCTTCGCCCGTGAGCAGGTTGCCGTTCTGGTCGACGATGCTGACGCCGGAGTCGTTCATCTTGGGGACGGAAGAGGACACCAGGTGCACGATACCGGCCACCTGGTTGCCGTCCAGCGTCCGACCGGGGCGCAGTTGCACCATGACCGAGGCGGTCGGTTTCTGGTCGTCGCGCAGGAAGGAGGTTTGCCTGGGCATCGCCAGGTGCACGCGGGCCGCCGTCACGGAGGCGAGCGACTGGATGGTGCGTGAGAGCTCGCCTTCCAGAGCGCGCTGGTAGTTGACCTGTTCGTTGAATTGCGAGACGCCGAGTTTTTGCGTGTCCATCAACTCGAAGCCGACTTGTCCGCCCTTGGGCAGCCCCGCAGCCGCCAGCCGCAGGCGGGTCTCATAGACGATGCCGACGGGCACGAGGATGGAGCGGCCATCGCTGGAGATGCTGAAGGGGACGTTCTGTTGCTGGAGGGCGTTGATGATCTCGCCGCCGTCCTGATCCTCGAAATTGGTAAACAACACCGCCTGACTGGGGGGGCGGCTCCACAGCATGATCCCGACGATGAGGGCGATCCCCAGCGCCAGCGCAGCGGCGGCGGCAATGCGTTGGCGCTGGTCGAGCGCCTTGATGTTGGCAAGCCCCTGTTGCAGGCGAGCGCGAAGGGAACCCGGCGGGAACGCGGAATCCGCCGCAGGTGTTTCCGGCGATGCGGGCGGCACGTCGGCAGCGATGTCGGCGGCAATGTCGTCAGCAGTGTTTTCGGCGGCGGCGGCCATGTTTCTTACTCTCTACCCCAAGCCTTTGACGGATGAGCGCATTGTCTGCTGCACGCGCGGGGCAACGTTGCCCGAAAAGCGGCACTTTTTACTGGCTGTTCGCCGATTGGCATGAAAGCATGCGGCCCTAGAGTGCGAACATGAACACGCCATGCACGCGCCGCACGGAACTTTTCCCATGACATCTTCCGAGGATTTCCTTCTCGACGGAGTAGACGCGCCCCCTTCCGCTGCGCAACTCGCGCAAGCCTTTGCCGTCTTCAATCGTGCTTCGGAAGAGCTTTCCGGCGCGTACAACGCGCTCCAGGCGCAGGTCGAGCAGTTGAGCGAACGCTTCAAGGTGCTCATGGGGGCGTTACCTGCCGCCGTAGTGGTGCTCGACCGCGAAAGCCGCATCGAGCAGGTCAATCGCACGGCTGAATTGCTGCTGGGCGAAGAACTGGCCGGACGCGACTGGCAGGAGGTGGCCGCAGCCCTCCAGCCGAGCGCAACGCCCGGTGAAATGAACCTCCCGCACGCCAATGGTCAGCGTCGGCTGGTAATTTCCGAAACCGCGCTCGATTCCGGCGAAGGGCGCATTCTTCTCCTGAACGATGTCACCGAAACGCACCGAATGCGACAGGCGGTGGAGCGCAGCGAACGGCTGGCGGCAATGGGCGAGATGGTGGCGGGACTTGCGCACCAGTTGCGCACGCCCCTGTCGGCGGCGCTCCTCTATACCGGCAACCTGCGTCAGCCCGACCTCGGCCCCGCCGAGCGCCTAAAAGTCGCCGAGCGCGCCATCGAGCGCCTGCGCCATCTTGAACGGCTGATCCGCGACATGCTGCTTTTCGCGCGTGGCGACAGTCTCGGGCGACAGGATTTCGATGTCGGTGAAATGCTGGCCGAGCTCGTCCACACCCTGGAGCCGCTTGCCAGGGCGCGCCAGATCGATTTTCAGAGCCACTGCGATTGCGAGGGCGCATCCGTGCATGGCGATCGCAAGGCATTGGGCGGAGCCCTCTCCAACCTGATCGAAAATGCAATCCAGGCCACTGCCGGGGGCGGCACGGTCAGTTGCAGCGTGGTTCGCGCGGTTTCCAGCCAGGGCGGGCAGGCGGGAGAAGAGTTGCGCTTCATCGTCCGCGACAGCGGCAGCGGCATTGCTCCGGAAGTACAGACGCGGCTTTTCGACCCCTTTTTTACGACCCGCGCCGAGGGAACCGGGCTGGGACTCGCCATTGCGCGGGGCGTGGCACGGGGACACGGCGGGGACATTCTGTTGGAATCCACGCCCGGCGAGGGTTCCACTTTCGTCCTGACCCTGCCTCTGCTGCCGCCCGACTGGCTGTACCAGGATCGGCGCAGCGGAGAGAGAGACCGTCGGCGCGTCGGTCGACGCGCAAGCGAAGTCATGCACAACGCCTTTGCACAACCCCCCATGCCGAGCCGGACCGAGGCTGGAGCATCCATGCCATGATTGGACAACTGAACATCCTGATCGTCGAAGACGACGATGCCCTGCGCGACGCGGTGTGTCTTACCCTGGAGATGGCCGGTCACCGCGTAACCGGGGTCGATGGCGGCCCGGCGGCGCTCTATGCGCTCGAACGCACGCATTTCAATCTCGTGATCTCCGACCTGCGCATGCTGCCGATGGACGGACTGGAACTGCTGGGCGAGATCCGCCATCGTCAGCCGCAATTGCCGGTGCTGCTGATGACCGCCTACGGGGACGTAGACAAGGCCGTGGCGGCGATGCGCGGCGGGGCATGCGACTTCCTGATGAAACCCTTCGAGCCGGAAACGCTGCTGGAATGCGTGCGCCGCTATGCCGCCACGCCGCCCGAAGCGGACAAGGCGATTGCCGAGGATGCCCGTACCCGCCAGTTGCTCGCCCTCGCCGCCAAGGTAGCCGAGAGTGACGCGACCGTGTTGCTCACCGGCGAATCCGGCGTGGGCAAGGAAGTATTCGCGCGCTACATCCATCATCATTCCCCGCGCAGTGCAGCGCCGTTCGTGGCGATCAACTGCGCAGCCATCCCGGAAAACCTGCTTGAAGCCACGCTTTTCGGTTACGAAAAAGGCGCATTTACCGGCGCGCAGAGCGGGCAGCCCGGCAAGTTCGAGCAGGCCCAGGGCGGCGTGATTCTGCTCGACGAAATCTCCGAGATGCCGCTCGGATTACAGGCGAAGCTCCTGCGGGTCTTGCAGGAACGGGAGGTAGAGCGCGTCGGCGGCAAAAAGCCGGTTCCTCTGGACATCCGCGTGCTGGCGACCAGCAACCGTGACATGGAACAGGAAATCGCGCGCGGGCGCTTCCGCGAGGATTTGTACTACCGTCTGAACGTTTTCCCGCTCCTCATTCCGCCGCTGCGCGAACGCCCGGACGATATCGTGCCGCTGGCCCGGCACTTTCTCGCGGGCCATGTCCGGCGTGCCGGGCGGCAGGTCCGGTTCTCGCCCGAGGCCGAGGATCTCCTGCCGCGCTACGCCTGGCCGGGCAACGTGCGTGAGCTTGAAAACACCACGCAACGCGCCCTGATTGTGACGCCGGGCGACACGATCAGCGCCGAGACGTTGCGTCTGTGCCTGCCGCACTGGCAGGGCGGAAACAATGGATGCGGACCCGGCAATGGCGGATATTCACCGGGACTCCCCACCGCAACCGGTGCGGCAAATTTTTCCACCGAAAATGCCGTCCGCTCCCCTGCTGCGGCAGATTTTGCCGTGTCAGGCACGCCCGTGGCCCCGGCATCGCACCCCGTCAACATGCGAGACTTCGAGCGTGAACACATCCTTGCAACCCTGCGGGAAATGGGCGGTTCTCGCAAGAAAACCGTTGAAAAACTGGGCATTTCGGAGCGCACCCTGCGCTACAAACTTCAGCAATACCGCGAAGAAGGTTACGAAGTCTGAACAAAAAGGTTTGGTGGCACGAGGGTTGCATTGCTACGCTCGGAATAGAGAATCTCTTCCCGGAGGAGGATGATGGATACGCGCGGAATCGAGCAGATGCTCTCCGAGCTGCGCGCAATGTCGCAGGCGGCGCAGAACAAGCCCGTCCAGGCCAATGACCCGCCTGCCGGAGGAGTCACCTTTGCCGAAGTGCTCGACACCGCGCTCAAGGACGTGAGCGCCGCCCAAAAAGAAGCCCGCTCGATGGCGGAAGATTTTTCCGCCGCCGACTCCAGGGTCAACCTGCAAGACGTGATGGTGAACCTGCAAAAAGCCAACCTCTCGTTCCAGCAGATGGTGCAGGTACGCAACCGGCTGGTGTCCGCTTATCAGGACATCATGAACATGTCGGTTTGACGTGAGTTTTCTGCAATCTTCATCTGATCGGGGACGTCGGCGTTCCTGATCCTGCCCTCGTTCGAGTCGCCTCGCCAGCGATGTCGCGGATTGCGTTCGATCCGTGTTCATCATCATCGGCAGTCTCTTCCGCCGTTTTTTCCTCTACTCTTCCTCCGGCCCTTTTTCGCACCAGATTGATATGTGCTTTCAGCGTATAGAGCATATCGGTGAAGCGTAGCGGAATCGGCATCCGGCTGGCAGCCTCCTCGATGAGGTCCAGGCGCTTGATGAGGTCACTGCGCGCCGCTTCAGCCTGGGTCTGACTTAAATCCTGTTCCAGGAACTTGAGCTCGCCATAGATGCGGCAAAGACGTGCATGAATCCGCCAGTGATAAATCGCAGGCGCAAACCGTATAAGGGGCAGCAGCAGGGTGAGAACGGGAATGATGAGAATCAGGAAACGATCCGCCAGCACCGCGAGCCAGAAAGGCATGTAGCGTTGCATGAAAGGCGGCCCGGACGCGTAAAAACGCTCGGCAGAGGGAGACAACTGAAAGTCGCTGTCCTTGTAAGCGGGAAATTCACCGCGTGTCTGAAAAAATCCGCTGCCACCATGAATTTCACGCATGGCGGAAAGCATCAGGGTTTGCAGGGCGGGATGCATATCCTCGCGGACGACCAGATTAGCCGTCGCCGCAAGCAGATCGGTATCGTGCGGCGGATAGTTCCGCACCAGATCGACCACGCCTTCGGGCATGGTGAGGCGAAACAGGTATGGGAAGCGGCGACGATAAGCCTCTGCCTGCGTAAAACTCATCAGGCGTACCGTCGGCGAGCGCAGCAACTCCTGCACGACCGGCGCTTCCGGCGCAGTAATGACGAAAAGCGCGTCCAGCGCGCCCTGTTGCAGCGCCTCGGCAGCTTCCATCTCTTCCATCGGAATCAGGTGCACATCCTGTTCACCCAACTCGTTTGCCGCCAGAAGGCGATAGGCCAGGGCGCGGGAACTGGTACTTTCCTGAATGATCGTGACTCTGAGTCCTGCCAGTTCAGCCAGTTTTTTCGGCATGCGATCGCTACGCACGAATACCCAGAGCGGTTCATAAAAAGCACTGCCCAGCGACAACATGCCTTCTTGTTTTCTGTTCGACGCAACCCCGCCCTGCACGAAGGCGACATCCACTTCCTGCTCGCGCAACCGGCGCAGATTCTCACCCGATCCCTGTGAGTGCCTCAATTCGAGGGTGATGCCATTTTTGGCAAAAAAATCCTGATACTGTCTGGAAAAGGCGTGATACAGGCCATCCTCCCGCCCGGTGCTCATGACGAGCGTCGTCGGAGGCGCGGGTTTCACAAAATGGAACGCAAGCAAAAAACCCAGCAAAACCAGCGCCACAAACGGCCAGGAAGCCCTCAATATCTCGCGCCAGGCGAGATAACGCCCCCGTATTCTTTGCTTCAAGCGGTGCTTGTTTTTGTCCATCACACAATCCGGCGAATGTAGCCATTTATAGCCACTTATAGCATGTTTTTGCTATAAGCCCGCCTCCCCACCGTTCCTTCGCGGCCTACACTCAGCAACCCCCAGCACGAATCGTGCTCTCTCGATACGCAGCATTTCGTAAGGCGTCATGAAACGCAGATTCAGCCCTGCGCAAACGTCAGGAATTTTCACGCGCTTGGTGGAATTGGCGGGTACTTCATGAGTTACTACCGTATGGTTACCTGCCAGTGCGTGGGCAATAAGATAAAAGTCCGCTACCTGCAAAAAGGTGTTGATAGCCGCTGGTTCATACTGCTGACTTGTTACCCAGGCGCTGACCGCGCCGAACTTCGTAGCAACGCTGGCATCCGTTACGCGGAACAAGTTACGGCTGTTTTGTTTTGCCCAATCCGTCAATTCGTCGGAACCCGCAGCGATTTCATCGGATACCTTATCAATGCTGAACACGCGCTCATTGGCGCTATTGTCAATCAACCACTGCCAAAATGCCGGGCAGAAGTCCAAACCGTAGTGCAGATTCTTGGCCTGGATGAAAACGTTCGCGTCAAGCAGGTAGCTCATGCCATCACCCCCAACTCGCGCGCCGCTTCATAGAAGGTGGTTGTCTTGCGTACCCCCAGCATACGAAACGCATCCTGAAACAACGTTTGGCCCTCCAACGCGCTGCTGACAACAGCGCGGGCAAAGCGTTTACTGGCGCGTGCCCCCAGGCTGCGGTAAAAGTCACCGCCACCTTTGCCACGCTGTTCCAGTCCGCGCAGTCGAACCTGTTCGTTATGGTAGTGCTGCCACAATACAGGTTGATCAATAAAGCCTGCATCGAACAAGCGACGTAAGGCAACCAACGTGCTGACTTTAAACTCACGGGCCAGTCGCTGGATTTCTACCAGAATGGGCGTGTTGGGCTGATGAGCCGTGCGTAACTCCTGCAAGGGCATCAGCAGTTCTGCCGCTACCTGATTACACCAGCGTTCCGTTCGTTGTTCGGGTACATGGCCTGCCTGTGTGTCCGAAACGCCAGAGGCTCCCAGCCATAGATGCGCCAGTTCATGCGCTAACGTAAACATCTGCGCTGCCTTACTGTCTGCTCCATTCAGGAAAATCAGCGGCGCAAATTCGTCTGCCAGTGCAAAACCACGGAATTCGCCAACATCGAGCTTGCGGTGACTGTTGCTACCAACCACGGAACTCGCCATAACCATTACCCCGACATCTTCGGCCTTGGCAATCAATTGACGTAACGCCTCTGTCCAGGTCGGTAATTGACGTCGAGACTCAGCCGACAGACCCAGCGTCTCGCGCATACGCTGGGCTACTGCTTCGGGCGTATTCTGTACCTGGGCACTACCGATAAAGGCTAACGCCGACAGGCCGTGTAACCGTGCGTAATCGCGATACCAATCCTGCCGCTGTTGGCACAGATAGAGTGTATCCAGCAAGCCGCTGCTAGGTTCGGACAAGATTTCGTCGCGCAAGGTGCGAAAATCAGGTACAGGTAGCAACAGCACTGGCGGCTCTGGCAGGAAGAAATAGCCGATGGCTGTGTGTGTAAGACGGGCGAAATTTTCCAACTGCTTCAGTGTAGGTTGTGCATCGCCACTGAGCCACATGAGCCATTTGGGAAAGCGTGCAGCAATCTCATCGTCGTGCAGATGTGCACGATGTGCTGCCCAGCGCAGTACGGGCAAAGAGGCCGCTACGGTAGTCACGTTTCTTCCTCCTCCAACTCAGCCACAATCGCATCGATCTGCGTTCGCAGTTCTGCCTGCCGCGTCACAATGCCCGCAATCTTGGCGTAGAGCGCCTTGATATCCACTGCCTCGCTAGTATCCGGCTGTTCGACGCATGATGACACAGCGATATTATAGCCATTGGCGGCGATGTCGGCGTTATCCACCCAGTTGGTTTGCTGATACGGTGTAAAATTATGTGAAATGCTACTCGATATTCTGCACCTGCTCCCGAATCTGCTCGATCTGCACTTTCATCTCCATCGCAATGCCGGTGATGTCGGAGGCCGAGGATTTCGAGGCGAGGGTGTTGGCTTCGCGGTTGAGTTCCTGCATGAGGAAGTCGAGCCGCTTGCCTGCCGCGCCGCCCGTGGCAAGAATGCGTTCGATTTCGTCCAGGTGGGCCGAGAGGCGGGAAAGCTCTTCGGCAACGTCGATGCGGGAAGCGTAGAGAACGGCTTCCTGAACGATGCGTTCTTCGTCGACCGAGGTAAGCACTTCCTGTAGACGGCGAGTGAGCCGGGCGCGGTACTCTTCAACGATGGCCGGAATCCGGGGAGCCGCAGCAGCGGTGAGCTCGCGCATCCTGGCAATCCGCTCACGAATCATCGCCTCCAGTTTCTCGCCTTCGCGCCGTCGCGTGACCAGGAGTTCGCCGAGCGTTGCAGCAGCAAGATCCATGACAACAGGCTGTAACTGTTCAAACCCAAGGCCGTCATCGGCGAGCATGCCCGGCCAGTGCAGCAATTCGGATACGGATAATGGACAGGCGTTGGGAAATTGTTCCAACACTACGGCTTCCGTGGCCGCCAAACGCGCGAGCAGGGCAGTGTTGGGCACGAACGGGCGCGGCGCGTCCGTACGCATTTGCAGGTTGAGCCGACATTCAACCTTGCCGCGCGTGAGCCGGGCCGCAATCAGTTCACGCAGGCCCGGTTCGGCAGCACGGAGATCGTCAGTGATGCGAAAACTCAGGTCGAGATAGCGCGAGTTGACACTGCGTAATTCCATGTGAATGATTACGCCGTTTAACTCCCTGCTCGACAACGCGAAACCCGTCATGCTGTAAATCATGGTAATAACCTCAAAGATATGCCGGAAACCGGCTGCAATCGGCTAAACTGCCGACTTTGGTCAAAACATTTTCACACAAGTCCCGTTCCGACGTTCATAAGATGCCGTCTCAAGCAAACTGTGCCCTGCCCGCCGGGTTTCAGCTCGACCGGTATCGGATCGAGCGCCAACTCTCGTTGGGCGGGTTTTCCATCGTGTATCTGGCATACGATACCGATGGCACTCCCGTGGCAATCAAGGAATACCTGCCCAATTCGCTGGCCTTGCGCAAACAGGGCGAGATCGAGCCCCAAGTGCCGGATGACAACCTTCCGGCCTTCCGCTATGGAATGAAATGTTTTTTCGAGGAAGGCCGCTCACTCGCCCGGCTGATGCATCCGAACGTGGTCAGGGTTTTGAACTTCTTTCGCGCCAACAGCACCGTCTACATGGTGATGCAGTTCGAGCGGGGACGTACCCTGCACGAGTACATCCAGCGCCATCGCGGACAGGTGTCCGAACGATTCATTCGCAACATATTCATCCGCCTGCTCAACGGGTTGCGCGAAGTGCACTCCCATAAGCTGTTGCACCTCGATATCAAGCCGTCGAATATCTATCTGCGCGCCGACGGTACGCCGGTATTGCTCGATTTCGGCGCGGCGCGACAAACGCTGGCGCAGGAGCAGGCGATGCTCAAGCCGATGTATACGCCCGGCTTTGCTTCGCCAGAACATTATGCCGACCGCGAGCGGCTCGGGCCGTGGAGCGATATCTATAGCGTTGGTGCGAGCATGCATGCCTGTATCGCCGGTTCCGCTCCGCCACGTTCGGACGAACGGGTCAAGAAAGAAGTATTTCTTCCATTGGTCAAGGCTTACCCTGGGAAATACTCCACACAACTTCTCGAGTTGGTCGATTGGTGTCTGATGCTGGACCCGCTGCAACGCCCGCAAAGCGTTTATACCCTGCAAAAGGAGCTGGGCCAAAAACCGTCGCACGTGGAATCTGAACCACAGAGCCGATTTGGCAGCTTCTTGTCGAAAATCAAGTCGTCGATCGGCAAAGGCTGAGGGGAAACTGCCGTGAAATTCACCATTTTTCAGGAAAGCCGCATCGGTAAGCGCAAGACCAATCAGGATCGCATCGCGCATAGCTATTCACGCGATTCGCTGCTGATGGTTCTGGCCGACGGCATGGGCGGGCATTTGCATGGCGAGGTTGCCGCGCATATTGCCGTGCAGTACCTGACGCACGTTTTTCAGCGCGAGGCGCAACCCCTCTTGTCTGATCCGGGAATGTTCCTGTCGCGCGAAATTACCCAGGCCCATCACGCCATTCTCGATTACTCCATCGAAAAGGGCCTGCGCGAAGCGCCACGCACCACGATCGTGGTTTGCATCGCCCAGGGCGGATATGCCTATTGGGCGCACGCGGGCGACTCGCGCCTGTATATGCTGCGCAATGGACGCATCCATGCCCAGACGCACGACCATTCGCGGGTGCAGTTGATGGTGGATCAGGGGTTGCTCGACGTGCGTAGCGCCGCCATTCATCCGAACCGCAACCGCGTCTATTCCTGTCTGGGTGGAACCCATGTGCCGCAAATCGAGTTCTCGCGCCGCACTTCGTTGCAGTCCGGGGACATCCTGGCGCTTTGCACGGATGGCGTCTGGGGGCCGTTGGGGAACGACGGCATGTTGCGCGGCCTGTCCAGGGAAAGCCCGATGTTTGCGGTTCCCGGCCTGCTTTCCGAAGCCGAAACCCTCGCCGGGGATCGTTGCGACAACCTGTCCCTGATTGCGATGGTCTGGCGTGAAGGAGAGGACGACAATATCGACGTTACCCACATCATTTCGACGCAAACCATGGCCATGAGCGATTTCACGACCCGGATGGACTCATTTCAGCGGATCCACCCCCCTTCGAAAGAGATGGATCTTTCCGACGATGAAATCGAGCAGGCCATCCGTGAAATCAACTCCGCAATCCAAAAATTCAGCAAATGAATACTTCTCAGACTTTCCAGCGTCCCGATTCGCGCGCACAGGATGAACTCCGCCCCATTCGTTTTACGCGCGGATACACTCGTCACGCCGAGGGTTCGGTATTGGTCGAATTCGGCGACACCAGGGTACTCGTCACCGCCAGCGTCGAAGAAGGCGTGCCCGGATTTCTCAGAGGCAGCGGGCAGGGGTGGCTCACCGCCGAATACGGCATGCTGCCCCGCTCCACCCATACCCGTAGCGCGCGCGAGGCCGCCAGAGGCAAACAAAGCGGGCGCACCCAGGAAATCCAGCGCCTGATCGGGCGCAGCCTGCGCGCGGTCGTCGATCTCACCAAACTTGGCGAGCGCCAGATCGTCGTCGATTGCGATGTGCTCCAGGCGGACGGCGGAACCCGCACCGCGTCCATCTCCGGCGCCTGTGTGGCGGTGCACGACGCGCTTTCCCGGACGATGCCACGCGCTCGGCGCGCCGCCCATCCATTGCGCGAACTGATTGCGGCCGTCTCGGTCGGCATCGTCCGAGGCGTGCCCGTGCTCGATCTCGACTATGCCGAGGATTCCGCCTGTGATACCGATATGAACGTGGTCATGACGGCTTCCGGCGGCATCGTCGAAATGCAGGGAACCGCCGAGGGACAAACGTTTTCGCGCTCCGAGCTAGATACCCTGCTCGATCTGGCTACCCATGGCATCGGTCAGATCATCGCCTGCCAGCGCGCCGCTCTCGCCACGGCCCTGCCATGAGCCAACAACTGGTGCTGGCGAGCAATAACGCCAAAAAAGCTTCCGAGATGCAAACCCTGCTCGCTCCGCTTGGGGTGGAAATCGTTCTACAGGCGCAGCTTGGCGTGACTGAGGCCGAAGAACCGCATTTCACCTTCATCGAGAACGCGCTTGTCAAGGCGCGCCACGCCGCAGCCGTCACTGGGCTACCCGCCATCGCGGACGATTCCGGCCTGTGTGTCGCGGCGCTTGGCGGCGCGCCCGGAGTGCATTCGGCGCGTTTCGCCGGAGAGCCAAAATCCGATGAACGAAACAACCAGTTTTTGCTCGAACGACTGTCAGGCGCGCCCGAAGACAAACGGGATGCCTGGTATTACTGCTGCCTCGTCCTCGTTCGTCATGCCGACGATCCCTGTCCCATGATCGCCGACGGGCAATGGCACGGATTTATTCTCGATGCGCCGCGTGGCGAGGGCGGTTTCGGTTACGATCCGCTTTTCTGGCTGCCGGAACTGGAGAAGAGCGCCGCCGAACTCGATCCCGCGCACAAAAACGATCTCAGTCACCGTGGAACCGCGATGCGCCGGTTGCTTGAACGTTTGCAGGAACAACCCTTATTCAAAGTGCCTGAACAACCCTTAAATGGCTACCGCTTCCGGTCTTAAAACCTACTTCCGACTGCTCGGCTACGTGCGCCCCTACATGGGGCTGTTCTTCATCAGCATTCTCGGCTTCATCATCTTTGCTTCCGCGCAACCGATGCTGATTGGCGTGCTCAAGTATTTCGTCGATGGACTCGTCGACCCAAGCAAGACCGTTTTGCACGGCATTCCATTCCTGGACGGCCTCGACCTGATGCAGGCGGTGCCGTTGATGATCGTCGTCATTGCCATCTGGCAGGGAGCAGGTTCCTTTTTGGGCAATTTTTTTCTGGCCAGGGTCTCGCTCGGGTTGATTCACGACCTGCGGCTGGCCTTGTTCGACAAATTGCTTCTTTTGCCGAATTCCTGGTTCGACAACAACAACTCCGGACACCTGGTCTCACGCATCACTTACGATGTCACGATGGTCACGGGCGCAGCGACCGACGCAATCAAGGTCGTGATCCGCGAAGGCCTGACGGTGACCTTTCTCTTTTGTTACCTGTTGTGGATGAACTGGAAGCTGACCCTGGTGATGATATTCATCCTGCCGTTGATCGGTCTGCTGGTCGGCAAGGCCAGCCGCAAGTTCCGCAAACAGGCTCGCAAAATACAGGCTGCAATGGGCGGTGTTACCCACGTTGCTTCCGAGACCATCCACGGCTACAGGGTTGTGCGTAGCTTTGGGGGAGAAGAATACGAATCGGAGCGATTTCGCCAAGCCAGCAGCGACAATACGAAAAAACAGTTGAACATGATCAGGACGGTGGAAGTCTACACGCCGCTTCTTCAACTGATTATTCATTCAGCATTATCTGTAGTACTGTTTCTGGTACTGTGGCTGCGCGGCGACACGACTGCGGGCGAGCTCGTGGCCTACCTCACTGCGGCGGCATTGTTACCCAAACCGATTCGTCAGTTGTCGGAAACCAACTCGACCATCCAGAGAGGCGTCGCCGGAGCCGAAAGCGTTTTCACCCAGCTCGATGAACCGTCCGAGTGCGATACCGGAACCGTCGAGCGCGAACGGGTGGAAGGTCGCATCACTGTACGCGACCTCGTTTTCAGTTATCCCGGCCACGAACAAAAGGTGCTCAACGGCCTGAATTTCGAGATTGCGCCCGGTCAGATGGTGGCGTTGGTCGGTCGCTCCGGCAGCGGAAAATCGACGCTTGCCAGTTTGCTCCCTCGCTTCTATTCGCACGAACAGGGCCAGATTTTGATCGACGGCATCGATGTTGCCGATTACACCCTGCGCAACCTGCGCCGGCACATTGCGCTCGTCACGCAGCAGGTAACGCTTTTCAACGGCACGATGACCGAGAACATCGCCTATGGCGAACTCGCCGCCGCGTCGAGAGAAGAGGTGGAACGTGTCGCCGAGGCGGCCAATGCACGCGAATTCATCGACAGACAACCGGAGGGTTTCAATACCCTGATCGGCGAAAACGGAGTCACCCTCTCGGGCGGTCAGCGCCAGCGATTGGCAATTGCCAGGGCATTGCTCAAGAACGCTCCCATCCTGATTCTCGACGAAGCCACCTCATCGCTCGACAGCGAATCCGAACGGCACATTCAGGACGCGCTCGTACAGGCTACCCAGGGTCGTACAACATT
This sequence comes from Betaproteobacteria bacterium, assembly GCA_009776435.1. Classification (GTDB taxonomy): domain Bacteria; phylum Pseudomonadota; class Gammaproteobacteria; order Burkholderiales; family Rhodocyclaceae; genus WRNU01. The sequence goes on from WRNU01000040.1 coordinate 14,993, forward strand.
GGTCATCGCTCACCGATTGTCGACGATCGAACGGGCCGACCTGATCCTGGTCATGGATAGTGGTTGCATCGTCGAACGCGGCACGCATGCCGAATTGCTTGCCGCCGGCGGGCATTACGCGAAGTTGCACGCGATGCAGTTCGGGAATGAAGAAAATGGGGCGGAAGCACCGGATTACCCGGCTTCATAGGGAACCTCCGCACAATCCTCCTGTCATTATGCGCGTTGCGAAGCGAAGTCGCTGCAATCCACGCAGTGGATGCAGAGTTATACAGGGGTTCCCTGGAGCGGCTCAGGCCGACTCCCCGCCAAGCGCCTCGATCAACATCGGCAACAGACGCACGAGCTCGCCGGTCATCAAGGCGAATTCCGCATTGAACAACGCTTCGGCATCGTCTTCGTTACCGAGCTCTTCCCGCACGATATCGAGAAAGTCCAGACGCTTGAGCTCCAGCTTGTCGGTCAACACGAAACTCACACGGTCATTGAACGTCAGCGCCAGCCGAGTGGGCATCTTTCCGGCAGCGAGATGATTCTTGATCTCGCTGCCGTCGAGTGGGTGATGCGCGTAACGCACCGTCGCCTTTTCTTCACTGACCGAACGCAGTTCGCAATCCTGGTCGATGGTAAACCCCCTCGGCGCATCACCGGCCAGCCAATCGGCCATTGCCGACACGGGCGAGCGAGCTGTACGCAGCAGCGTGAGTGGAAAGCTATCGAGTACCTGACGCAGGCATTCGAGCACTTCCTCGGCCCGTGCCGTACTCGATGTGTCGATTCCGAGCCATCCATCCACTGGGTCGATCCACACCATGGTACGGCGCTGACGAGTGAAGGCGCGCGGCAACAACTCCTGCGTAATCTGTTCGTGCAATTCTTTCACCTGCCTGCGCCCAGGCTTGTAGCCCTGCCTTTCGGCAAGCGCCGACGCGCGGGCCTCCGCTTCCTGTCGTACCACGGAAGCCGGTAACAGGCGCGATTCCACGCCTAGCGCAATCAGCCATTGGCGTCCGACCGCGTGCAGCAGAGCATCATCACCGCGAGGCGACACCCAACCGCGCGACTCCATGTCCTGGCTACCGCAAGGCTGGAGCGGGCGCGCGTTCAAACACGCCTCAAGCTGTGCGGAAGCGATTTCCCATCCTGCCTTGAGACGGTAAAGCTGAAGATTCCTGAACCACATGAGAAAGCCCTTCGCTCGGGGGAGCTACAGAAAAACCGCGCCATTCTAAAGATTTTTTGCCCTGAGAGTCTGTCTTGGGTTCCCTGCCACCCCTTCGGTGGAGGACTGACCACATAGGAGGTGAGAATAACGTAGGGGCGCGATTTATCGCGCCCAATGAACACAAGTGCCGACTATGTAGAGGTTCCCCAACAATTTCCGAGTTTTTATAAGTTTTATGTTTATATAAAAGAAGAAAATGTATACAGCAGGTAACTTCCTGTGGATAAGTCATGCCCCCGTTGTTCCTCCGCTGTTTTGAGATTTGGTAAACCTGTTGGTAAGTTCTCTTGATAGATGTGTTGAAAATGTTTATCTTTTTTGACCTTTTTTGGAAAGGGTGCGTTGTCCACACGGTTTCCTCTGTTCATCCACTGACTTGTCCAAGTGAGACCCATGTCTGTTTCCGCCAACCATACGAAGTGGGAAATCTTCTGTCGGGTTGTGGATAACTATGGGGATATTGGCGTGTGCTGGCGGTTGGCGCGGGCGTTGGTTGCCGAGCGGGGGATTGACGTTCGGCTTTGGGTCGACGACTGGGGAACGCTCTCCCGGCTGTGTCCCCAGGCTGTTCATGACGGAGTCAGGGTTGCCGGAGTCGAACTGCGACGCTGGATGAACCCTTTTCCGGTGGAAGAACCCGCCGACGTGGTGATCGAAGCATTCGGCTGCAATCTGCCAAAAGAGCGCGAACGGGCGATGGCGGCAAGAGAAAAGCCGCCGATATGGGTCAATCTCGAATATCTGTCTGCAGAAGACTGGGTGTGTGGGTATCACGGATTATCCTCTCCCCACCCGGAATCGTTACTTATAAAGACATTCTTTTTTCCAGGGTTCGTAGAGGGCACAGGCGGCCTGATCCTGGAGAAAGGACTCCTGGATCGGCGCGACCAATTACTGAAAAAGCAAAGCCGCGCCGATTGGTTGCGCGTGTTCTCGAAAGAGCCGCTTCGTGAGGATACCTTGCTGGTATCGCTTTTCTGCTATGAACCTTTTGGGCTTGCGGGGTTGTTGCGTCGCTGGGAGAAAGAGGAGCGTCCCGTATTGCTGCTCGTGCCCGAAGGGCGCTCATCGATCGGGGTGGAAACGGCGCTCGAAACGAACCTGCCGGTTGGCGGGGAAATACAGCGTGGCGCGTTGCGTGTCGTTGCCCTGCCGTTCATGGATCAGGACGACTTTGATGAGTTGTTGTGGCATTGCGACCTCAATCTGGTGCGAGGCGAGGATTCCTTCGTGCGGGCGCAATGGGCGGCGCGGCCCTTCGTGTGGAATATCTACCCGCAAAAGGAAGATGCGCACTTCGTCAAGCTCGAAGCCTTTCTCAAACTGTATTGCGTCGATCTGCGGGAAGAGGTTGCCAGCGCGATGGCTGCCTTCTGGCGCGCCTGGAACGGGCGCGGAGACACGGCAGAAGCCTGGCCGGCCTTCGCACAAGTCCTGTCCGAACTGGAAAATCATGCAAGCAGTTGGTGCGTCGCCCAGGGCGCGCAATCCAGTCTTGTGACAACGCTTTGTCAATTTGTCGACACATCATTGAAAAAATTGGATAAAATCCCGCCTCTTTAAGTTTTTGATGGGCGGGACGGTCCGTCCAGCCAAGGATCTCATAGTATGAAAACCGCGCAAGAACTTCGCTCCGGCAATGTCATCATGGTTGGCAACGATCCGCTGATCGTTCAGAAAGCCGAATACAACAAGTCGGGCCGCAACGCTGCCGTCGTGAAGATGAAGCTCAAGAACC
>WRNU01000041.1 GCA_009776435.1 Betaproteobacteria bacterium
GACAACAGTTCGCGCATGTCCTGGCTGATGCCGGAGACGCCCAGCAGGCCGGAATCCTTGTACAACAACTGGGTGAGCGCCTTGTAGTCCATGCCTTTCTGGTCGATCAGGTAGAGCAGGACGCCGGGGTCGATGGAGCCGCTACGGGTTCCCATGAGCAGTCCGTTGATGGTGGAAAAGCCCATCGTCGTGGCTACGCCTACGCCGTCGCGCACGGCGGCCATCGAGGAACCGTTGCCCAGGTGAGCGATGACGACCGCGCCCTTGGCCTTGTCCCCGATGACCTGGGGCAGGGTGTGGGTGATGTAGTCGTAGGACAGGCCGTGGAAGCCGTAGCTCTTGATGCCGCCCTTCGTGAGATCGCGCGGCAGACCGTAGATTTGCGCGACTTCCGGGTTGTGCCGGTGAAAGGCGGTGTCGAAGCAGGCGACTTGCGGTACGTTGGGCAGCAACTCGAAAATTTCGCTGACCGCGCGAAGGTTGTGCGGCTGGTGCAGCGGCGCGAGAGGGACGAGGGTTTCGAGTTGGGCCAGAACGGCGGCATCGAGTTTGACCGGGGCGCTGTAGCCTTCTCCGCCATGTACCACGCGGTGGCCTGCGGCAGAGATTTTCAACTCCGGCGCGTTGGTGTCGATCCAGTTGAACAGGTATGAGAGAGACGCCTTGTGTTGCTCGGTCTGGTCGCCCGTGAGATGGACATCTTCCTTGAAGCGTTTGCCGTCGGATGTTTTGGCGGAGAGTTTTGGCGTGGCGCCGATGCCTTCGATCTGGCCCGAGAGCGCCGGGTGTTCAGCCAGCGTGGGTTCCAGCGGGAAAATGGCGAACTTCAGGCTCGATGAACCTGCGTTGAGGACGAGAATGGATTTCATGTGAGAGTGCCTCCTGTTTTTTATGATGATGAATCAACCAGGTAACAATGCATGGAATGCATGGTGCTCCCATACGTGTTTATACGGTGTCCATGTACCCGGTGGATGCTTTGGTTCCCGGTATGATACTGCCTTTGAGCATACCGGAAAGATGTTCGGATTGCTTGGTGAATGATGTGAGGGAAAGGTACTGCGAGTGGGTAATTTCGACTGACCGCATCGATCGCAGCGAGGAGCGCGACTTCAGCTTCGTTGACGTCCAATGGCCCGGAGAGTTCGATTGCATTGGATGATACCGGCTTCTTCGGGTGATGGGGACATGTGCGTCGGCGGTAATGCGGGTTCGCCAGATGCTAGAATGACCGAGTCTTTTCCTTGGAAAACTCATGGAAGTTGTGATTCTCGCTGCCGGGCAGGGCAAACGCATGCGTTCGGCATTGCCCAAGGTGTTGCATCCGCTCGCGGGCCGTCCCTTGCTTGCCCATGTGCTGGCGAGCGCCCGTGCGCTTGGGGCGCGGCGGATTTGCGTCGTTCACGGTCATGGCGGTGAGGCGGTGCGCGCGCGGCTCGATGCGCCCGATCTCGTCTGGGTGGAGCAAAACCCTCAACTCGGGACGGGGCATGCAGTGATACAGGCCGTGCCGCATTTGTCCGCCGATTCAAGGGTGTTGGTGCTCTATGGTGATGTGCCCCTGATCGGCGCGCCCACGCTCGCGCGCCTGATGGACGCGGCAGAGCGGGATCGGCTGGCCCTGCTTACGGTCGAACTCGATGATCCGACGGGGTACGGGCGTATCCTGCGCGATGATGCGGGATGCGTGAGGCGCATCGTCGAAGAGAAGGATGCCACGTCCGATGAGCGCTGCGTGCGCGAAATCAATACCGGCATCCTCGTCGCGCCTGCGGCCAGGTTGCGTGACTGGCTCGGGCGCATCGGCAACGACAACGCTCAGGGCGAGTATTACCTGACGGACATCGTCGGTCTCGCGGTCGACGAAGGCGTGGAAGTCGTTACCGTGGCGCCCGATGACGTCTCCGAGACGCTGGGGGTGAACAGCAAGGCGCAACTGGCCGCCCTCGAACGGATGTTTCAGGCATCGGTGGCGAACAGACTCATGGATGCCGGGGTGACGCTCGTCGATCCGGCGCGGCTCGACGTGCGCGGTGAGCTTCTTTGCGGACGCGATGTCGAGATCGACATCAATTGCGTCTTCGAGGGCCGGGTCGAATTGGGCGACGGCGTCGTCGTCGGCGCGCATTGCGTGCTCCGCAATGTCAAGCTCGGCAACGGAACGCGCGTGGCGCCGTTTTCGCATCTCGACGGCACGGCAGCGGGCGAGGTGTGCGTGCTCGGACCGTTTGCCCGTACCCGGCCCGGAACCGTGCTGGCCGATGGTGTGCATATCGGCAATTTCGTCGAGATCAAGAACAGCCGTATCGCCGACGATTCCAAGGCAAACCATTTATCATATATTGGCGATACCGACGTTGGGGCGCGGGTCAATATCGGCGCGGGAACCATCACATGCAATTACGATGGGGCCAACAAGTATCGCACCGAAATTGGCGACGATGCGTTCATCGGCTCCGACACGCAACTGGTTGCGCCCGTGCGGGTTGGCCGGGGCGCGACGCTCGGGGCGGGCACGACGCTTACGCGCGACGCGCCGCCCGATCAACTCACGGTGTCGCGCGCCCGTCAGCAAAGCTACGCGAACTGGATTCGACCCGCCAGGAAGGGCGAGTGACATTGGAGAAACCGTATGTGCGGCATCGTCGTTGCCATCGCTACCCGTAATATCGTCCCCGTGCTCATCGAGGGTTTGAGCAGGCTCGAATATCGCGGTTACGATTCCGCCGGACTGGCCGTGGTCGGCGGCGAAAATTCCGACAAACTCGTCCGGTTGCGGGCCTGTGGCCGTGTCGCCGAACTGGCGGCCCTGGTCGAGATGAGTCGCCTGTCGGCTTCGCTCGGCATTGCCCATACGCGCTGGGCAACGCATGGCGCGCCGTCGGAGATCAATGCGCATCCGCATGTGTCGGAAGGCGTGGCCGTGGTGCATAACGGCATCATCGAAAATTTCGAGACGCTCCGGGCCGGGTTGCAGGCACGTGGTTACGTGTTCGTCTCCGACACCGATACCGAGGCCATTGCGCATCTGATCCACCACAAACGGCAAACCACGCCCGATCTGTTTGAAGCCGTGCGTCTGGCGGTCGGTGAACTGGAAGGCGCATACGCCATCGGAGTCATTGCGGACTCCGATCCTGCGCGGGCGGTGGTGGCGCGTCACGGCGCGCCCCTGCTGTTGGGCATTGGCGAAGAGGGCATGTACGCGGCCTCCGACACGGCTGCGCTGCTCCAGGTGACGCGCAAGGTGATCTACCTGGAAGACGGCGACATTGCCGAACTCTCCCGCGAGGCCATTCGCATCGTGCGCGCGGGAGGCGAGCCCGTGGAACGTCAGGCGCATCTTTCCAGCCTCATGCCCGATGCGATGGAACTCGGCCCATACCGCCATTTCATGCAGAAGGAAATCTTCGAGCAGCCGCAGGCGATCTCGAACACATTGGGGCTGGTTCTGGGCAGCCACTCGGTTCAGGAGGGGCTTTTCGGCGCGCAGGCCTTCGATCTCTTCGACGGGGTGCGTCAGGTACTGGTTCTGGCCTGCGGAACCAGTTATCACGCTGGCCTGGTGGCGCGTTACTGGCTGGAAGCGGTCGCGGGGCTGCCCGTTTCGGTGGAGATAGCCAGCGAATACCGCTATCGCAAGTCGGTGGCCGATCCCGCCACGCTGGTGGTGGCGGTGTCCCAGTCGGGTGAGACGGCCGATACACTGGCTGCGCTCAAGTACGCGCGCGAGCTGGGCATGAAACGCACACTGGCCATCTGCAATGTGCCGGAATCGGCCATCGTGCGTGAGGCGGCCCTGCGGTTCATTACCCGCGCGGGCCCTGAAATCGGCGTGGCTTCGACCAAGGCATTCACGACGCAACTCGTGGTTTTCGCGTTGTTGACGCTGGTGCTGGCCAAGCGCAACGGGCGTCTTTCCGGGAGCGAGGAAAAAAAGCACATGACCGCCTTGTGTCATTTGCCGGTGGCGGTGCAAAAAGTGCTCGAACTCGAACCGGAAATCGGACGTTGGGCGCAACGCTTTGCGGGCAAGGAACACGCGCTTTTCCTGGGGCGTGGCCAGCATTGGCCGATTGCGATGGAAGGCGCGCTCAAGCTCAAGGAGATTTCCTATATTCACGCGGAAGCCTATGCCGCCGGTGAACTCAAGCATGGACCGCTTGCGCTCGTCGATGAACGGATGCCGGTCATTGCGGTGTCGCCCGCCGACGATCTGCTCGAAAAACTCAAATCCAATTTGCAGGAAGTGCGTGCCAGGGGGGGGGAGCTTTACGTTTTCGCCGACGACGATTGCGGAATTGCCGCCTCCGAATGTCTACACATTATGCGCATGCCTGAGCATTACGGCATGTTATCCCCGGTGCTGCACGTTGTCCCGATGCAATTACTTGCCTACCATGTGGCCTTGGTGCGAGGCACGGATGTCGACAAGCCGCGCAATCTCGCCAAGAGCGTCACGGTTGAGTGATGCGCGAACAACAAGCGATGCCGTAGTGCGTTGAACGCGGCAGTGGGCGATAATGGAGAACTGCGTCAGAACGGATAGGGCTAAATGAAGCGTGTTGATGATTTCCGCCTGCGGCTGGGTTCAAGCGAACTGATACCGATCGTGGTGGGCGGCATGGGGGTCGACATCTCGACTTCCGCACTGGCCCTCGAAGTGGCGCGCCTGGGCGGCATCGGCCATATTTCGGACGCGATGGTGCATACCGTGACCGACCGGCGTTTTCGCACGCACTACGTCAAGGATCGGCTCAAGCAGTACAAGTTCAACGTCGGCAATCCCGACAAGTCGGCGGTGCAGTTCGATCTCGGCCTGCTCGCCGAGGCCACGATGTTGCACATCGGCAGCACGATGCAAGCCAAGCGCGGCCCCGGCCTGGTGTTCATGAACTGCATGGAAAAGCTGACCATGAACAATCCGCGCGAAACCCTGCGGGTCAGGCTGCGTACGGCGATGGACGCGGGCATCGACGGCATCACGCTGGCCGCCGGTCTGCATCTTGGCTCGTTTGCGCTGATTCAGGATCATCCGAGGTTCCACGACGTCAAACTCGGCATCATCGTCTCGTCCTTGCGCGCGCTTCAACTGTTCTTGAAGAAAAACGCGCGCGGCAGTGGCAGGTTGCCCGATTACATCGTGGTCGAAGGTCCTCTGGCAGGAGGGCATCTCGGTTTCGGGGAAGACTGGGCGCAATACGACCTCGTGACCATCCTGGCGGAAGTTCGGGATTGGCTGCGCGCCGAGTCCCTCGATATCCCCCTGATTCCCGCCGGAGGGATCTTCACGGGCAGCGACGCTGTGGCATTCCTGGAGCAGGGGGCCGCCGCCGTGCAGGTGGCCACGCGGTTTACCGTCACACGGGAGTGCGGTTTGCCAGACGACGTGAAGCAGATTTATTTTCAGGCAACCGAAGAGCAGATCGAAGTCAACAATGTCTCGCCGACAGGTTATCCCATGCGCATGCTCAAGGAGTGTCCGGCGCGTGGCAGCGGAGTACGCCCCAATTGCGAAGCATACGGTTACCTGCTCGACGCTTCCGGACATTGCCAGTACGTGGAAGCCTGGGAGCGCGAAAAGGCGAAGCTTCCGGAAGGGCAAAAGATCAAGATATGGGATAAAACCTGTCTGTGTACGCATATGCGCAATTTTCATTGCTGGACGTGTGGTCACTATACATGGCGTCTCAAGGAGACCAGTTTGCAGGAGCCGGACGGCAATTACCGTCTGTTGAGCGTCGAACATGTATTTCGTGATTACCGGTATAGTGTCGAGGGTCGGATTGAATTACCTTCTCCGGACTGAACACGGATCGAACGCAATTTTCGTCATTCATGGTGTGGCGACTCAATAAGAAGGTTTTTCTTTTTCAACCAGGAAGAGAACAGGAATTGGGGTGATAGAATACCTACGTTGGTTCAACTTTGGCGTTTGGCGGTTCAATGGAAATGACAGCGGATGGGAACAGGGACAGCGCGCTGAAAAGCCCTGAGCAGAAGGGTAAGGCGGTTGTGTTTGCCGATTTGACCGGCAGCACAAAGTTATTTGAGTCCCAGGGCAATACCATCGCTACCCAGGTGGTGACCCGCTGTACTCAAATGCTTGGCAAGCATTTCACCCGGTCTGGCGGGCGCGTCGTCAAATTTCTTGGCGATGGTCTGCTGGTGTTGTTTGATCGAAGCGATGAGGCCGTCGAGGCCGCGTCGCACACCCGTGACGTGCTCTACGAATGCAATATGGAGCATATCGACAGCACGAATACACCCCTGGGGCTCAAAATAGGAATCGAATTTGGTTCAGTCATCGAACAGCGCGGAGATTGTTACGGCGATGCAGTCAACGTCGCAGCCCGTCTTGGTGACAGAGCCGAGTCCAACGAGATTCTTCTCGGTGAATCCTTGTACTCCTGTCTGCCCGAATCGAAGCGTCAGCTTTGTACGGGCATTGATCGTATCGCCATCAAGGGCAAGACCGGGCTGTTCAAGGTGTGGCGGTTCGACTGGCGACACACTGCCGAGACCACGATTACCGGCCCGCTCGATCTGCTCAATGAACGCCTGGACATGGCGACGACGCAGAGAGCCGACATCGACATGAATGGCCGCCATGTGCAGCTTTTGCCCGAGAATGGCGCGCTCGTCATCGGGCGTAGCGAGAGTTGCGGGCTGGTGGTCGACGACAGGCGGGTATCGCGTCGGCATGCCCGTATCGAATGGATCGGCGGGCAGTGCACGCTGACTGATTTCAGCACCAACGGGACCTGGGTAAAGTTTGGCCGCGAGGCGGAGTTGGTGATTCTGAAACGCGATAACTGTGTGCTGCATGGGCAGGGCATGATCGGCCTGGGGGCGGCTCCAGGGGACTTTACTTCTGCAACGTTCAGTTTTCAGATCATCCGTGACGATGACTGGCGCGTCACGGTTCCGTCGCCGGCCAGGGGGGATGATGAGTTTTAAGGCATTCCTGTGTGAAGCGCCGGGGCAATTCCCCTCCCGTGGAGGGGTGGCAGGCGAAGCCTGACGGGGTGGTCGCGGCGGTTCGGTTTCAGACTCACGCAGAGACCCACACAACCAACCCTCGCAGCGAAAAGAGGACAAACCATTGATCGAACTCGGTGTCAATATCGACCACGTCGCTACTCTGCGGCAGGCGCGGCGCACCTGGGAGCCTGATCCGGTCTGGGCGGCAGTGGAAGCCCATCTCGGCGGGGCAGATGGAATTACCGTCCATTTACGCGAAGATCGCCGCCATATCGGCGACGATGACGTGCGACGGCTCCGGGAGCTTGCCCAGATCAAGTTGAACCTGGAAATGGCCGCGACCAATGAAATGATCGGCATCGCCTGCCGGTTCAAGCCGGAAATGGCGATGCTGGTACCAGAGGGACGGCAGGAAATCACCACCGAAGGCGGTATCGACATCGTGACCGGAGAAGCGCGGCTGCGCGAGTGCATCGCCCGTCTGGCCGATGCCGGGATCGTCACCAGCGTGTTCATCGACGCCGACCCGGCACAGGTCGACGCCGCTGCGCGCATCGGCGCGCGCGTGTGCGAGATCCACACCGGCCCCTACGCCCACGCCTTTCACACAAACGGGCGGGACATCGACAACCCTGCCGTGCGTTCGGAGTTCGAGCGCATCCGCGCGGCAGGCGAGGCGGTATGCGCTGCCGGAATGCGATTCAATGCCGGACACGCGCTCAACTACTACAACGTACAGCCCGTTGCCGCGATCAAAGGAGTGCGCGAATTGCACATCGGACATGCCATCGTCAGCCGCGCCGTGTTCGTGGGGCTCCGCACGGCGGTAACCGAGATGAAGCGCCTGATGCGCGAGGCAGGGACGATGGCGTGATTTACGGCATCGGAACCGACATCGTTCAGATCGCGCGGATACGCGCGGCGCTCGACCGTCACGGCGAAGCGTTCGCGGAACGCATCCTGGCGCAATCCGAGTGGGGAGAGTGGCAGGCAGTCCGCGATCAGGCGCGTTTTCTCGCCAAGCGTTTCGCCGCCAAGGAAGCGTTCGGCAAGGCGCTCGGCATCGGAATATCGCCGCCCGCAACCTGGGGCGCGCTCTCCATACAGCATGACGAGCGGGGCAGGCCCGATTTCGCGTATGATGAAACGCTTGCCGCCCATATGAAGTCGAACGCCTTGCATGCCTGTCTCAGCCTGACCGACGAGAAGGAATACGTCGTCGCTTTTGCAGTGATCGAGCGTGTGTCGAACGCAATCCCCATAATGGGCGACCAGACGACTCAAAGCCGGGAAAAAACATGACTCCACACGCCTTCCCCGTCTCATTGCCGCGTGGCGCGTTGATGGTCGACGTTGCCGGTCTGACCCTGACCGATGAAGAACGCAATCGTCTGTGCGATCCACGAATCGGCGGCGTCATCCTGTTCGCGCGCAATTACACCGATTCCGCGCAACTGCGCGCCCTGACCGGCGAAATTCGCGCCCTGCGCGCGCCCGCCCTCATCATTGCGGTCGATCACGAAGGCGGGCGGGTGCAACGTTTCCGGAAAGACGGTTTTACCCGCCTGCCCGCAATGCGCACGCTCGGGAGCCTGTGGGCGCGTGATGAAGCCGAGGCGCTGGCGACGGCCCGCGCGATAGGGTTCGTGCTGGCCGCCGAACTCGTCGCGCACGGGATCGATCTGAGTTTTACGCCGGTGCTCGATCTCGATTACGGGCGCAGTCGCGCGATCGGCAGCCGCGCGTTTCACCGCGTCCCGGCGGTCGTGGCTTCCCTCGCCCTGTCGCTCGTGGCGGGCATGCGGGAAGCGGGCATGGGTGCAGTGGGCAAGCATTTTCCGGGGCATGGCTATGTCGAGGCCGATTCGCACCACGACATCCCGGTCGATGAACGCACGTTCGACCAACTCTGGAACGAGGACATGGCCCCGTACCGGGATGGGCTGCTGCAACAACTGGCGGGTGTCATGCCCGCGCACGTCATCTATCCGCATGCCGAACCGGGGCAGGCCGGACCGGCGGGTTTTTCGTCTTTCTGGCTGAAGGAAGTGCTGCGCAAACGGCTCGGTTTCGAGGGAATCATCTTCAGCGACGATCTCAACATGGCGGGCGCGCTCGTGGCCGGAGATGTCGTGGAGCGGGTGGCGGCAGCGGCGCGCGCGGGCTGCGACATGTGGCTGGTGTGCAATCGTCCCGATCTCGTCGCCGAGCTTTTATCGCGCGGGACGCCCGAGATCGATCCGTCCACGCGAGCCCGTCTGGCTGCTCCGGGCATTCCCGAGCCGCGTCCATGGCTGGCCGACCCGCTTGCGCTCGCGCAGCATCCGCCCTATGCGCAGTCGTGCGAGAAGGTGTTGGCCGCGCTGGCTACGGAGAGTGCCGATGATTCGGTCATGACTGCGGCAGTCATCGGCGACGCGCGGCCAAATGGATGATCGAGCCGCGCCTGCGCCGTTCGACGCACGTTCCTTTCTGCGTACCGTACCCGACACGCCGGGCGTCTATCGCATGATCGACGGCGATGAGCATGTGCTCTACGTCGGCAAGGCCAAGAACCTCAAGCGCCGGGTGGCGAGTTACTTCCGGAACAGGCAACCCAGCCCGCGCATCGCCATGATGGTGGGAAAGATCGCGCGTGTGGACATTACCCCGACGCGCTCGGAAGCCGAGGCGCTGATTCTCGAAAACAACCTCATCAAGAGTCTGTCTCCGCGCTACAACATCCTGTTCCGGGACGACAAGAGCTATCCCTACGTCGAATTGTCGGGGGATGAATTCCCTCGCCTTGCTTTCCATCGCGGGGCGTTCGCCAGGGGCGCGCGCTACTTCGGCCCGTTTCCCGGCGCCTACGCTGTGCGCGAGAGCATCCAACTGTTGCAAAAGACTTTCCGGCTGCGCACTTGCGAGAACAGTGTGTTCCAGAACCGCTCGCGGCCTTGTTTGCTGGCGCAGATCAAGCGTTGCAGCGCGCCCTGCGTGGCGGAAATCGACCATGACGCCTATGCCGCCGATGTGCATCTGGCAAGCCGATTCCTCGATGGACAGGCCAGCGAGGTCATCGACGATCTGAGTGCGCGCATGCAGGCCGCCGCAAAGCGGTTGGCCTTCGAGGAAGCGGCGGCTTGCCGTGACCGGATCAGGGTGTTGCAGACGGTACTGCATCGCCAGTTCGCGGACAGTCGCAAGGACGAGGACGTCGACATCATCGCTTCCGTGGCGCTGGGCGGGCTGGTCTGCGTCAACATTGCCATGGTGCGCGGCGGGCGTCATCTCGGGGATCGCCCCCAGTTTCCCAGCGGCACGGCGGCGCTGGACGCGGGCGACGGACTGACGGCTTTCGTCGAGCAGCACTACGCCGTGCATCCGCTGCCGTCGCGGGTGCTGATTGCGCTCGATCCCGGCCCCGTGCGCGAGGCGCTGTCCGAAATCTCCGAACACCCGCCGCGTCTGGCCCGACCGCGCCATGCCGCCGAAAAAGCCTGGATGGAGATGGCGGAGAAAAATGCCCGATTGGCCATCGAAAACCGCCTGCACGATACGAGCCGCGCCGGGGAGCGGCTGCATGCCTTGCGCGAGGCGCTCGATTTGCCCGAAACCCCGACACGCATCGAGTGTTTCGACATCAGTCACACGATGGGAGAAGCCACCGTGGCCTCCTGCGTGGTGTGCGTCGACGGCGCGATGAAGCACGGAGAATATCGGCGCTACAACATCGGCGGCATCGTGCCGGGCGACGATTTCGCCGCCATGCGTCAGGCACTCGAACGGCGTTATAGCCGGGTCGCGGACGGGGAGGGCGTCTGCCCCGATCTCATCCTCATCGACGGCGGGCGCGGTCAATTGAGCGCGGCGCTGGCCGTCCTGTCCGAACTCGGACTGGACGCGGTCAGCATCGTGGGCGTTGCCAAGGGAGAAGGGCGCAAGCCAGGGCTGGAAACGCTGGTTTTTCCGAACGGGCGCGAAAGCATGACGCTCGGCGGACAATCCCCGGCGCTGCATCTGGTGATCGAAATCCGCGATGAAGCGCACCGTTTTGCCATTACTGGCCACCGCGCCCGACGCGGCAAGGCAAGGCTCGGCTCGAAGCTGGAAGACATTCCCGGAGTCGGCCCCGCGCGCCGTCGGGCGCTTCTGTCCGCCTTCGGCGGGCTGGACGGCGTGCGCGCCGCAGCGATCGAAGACCTGTGCCGCGTCGACGGAGTCAACCGTAAGCTGGCCGAACAGATATACTCCGCGCTGCATTGAACCATCGAAGGAGCCTCTGCATGACTCTGCATTCACTGCTTGTCATCCTGCGCGAAGTCGCAGGATCCATGCGATGTGTGGATTCTGCGACTTCGCTTCGCTACGCGCAGAATGACAGGCGGGGTTGTGTAGGGGATACCGAAGTAGAGTCCGGAGTCGAAACCGTTGCGTTTTTGTATGCGCATTAACATTCCCAACATATTGACCTGGGGCCGCATCGCCCTGATACCGGTTTTCATCGGCGTTTTCTATTTGCCGGATGGTTGGGTGGGTGTGACGCAAAAAAATGTGCTGGCCACCGTCATTTTCGTCGTTGCCGCCCTTACCGACTGGCTGGACGGCTATCTGGCCCGTGTTCTGAAACAGACATCAGCCTTCGGCGCATTTCTCGACCCGGTGGCGGACAAACTGATGGTAGCTGCTTCGCTCATCATGCTGGTTCAGCTTGAGACCGAGACAGGGTCGGGGAAGCCCCGCGTGGACATGATCGTGTCCATCATCATCATCGGACGCGAAATCACGATTTCGGCCCTGCGCGAATGGATGGCGCGGGAAGGGCAATCCGCGAACGTGGCTGTCGCCTATGTAGGCAAACTCAAGACGGCGGCGCAGATGACGGCCATTCCGATGCTGCTGCTCAATGCGCCCTTGCTGGGCATGAACATGCATATCGTGGGCAGCATCCTGATCTACATTGCAGCCGCCCTCACGCTCTGGTCGATGGGTTACTACCTGCATCGCGCCATGGTAGGGTTGTCGAAAAAAATTGATTCGACCTGACATTATGAATGAGCCGATCATCCCCCCTGTCCGCACTGCTGGAGGCCACTTCATAAAGCGAAAAATTTTATTTGCGCTTTTCCTATTGGTTTTGTTTATAGGGGCGATCGGTTTTTATTCTGGCTACCCAAAATTCACAGAAAACAAGACGGATTACAATGTGCTCGAATGCTCTGATTGTCCTCGTAAGGTGGGAGACCCCATAGACAGCTTCAATGGCGTGATTGTCTATTATAACGGTCATGTTCCCAATGTTATCGGGCGTAACCTGACGGCGGATAATTACAATCTTGGTTTGAAATATCAATGCGTTGAATTCGTCAAGCGGTACTACTACGAGTTTTACGGCCACAAGATGCCCGACCCGTGGGGGCATGCCGTCGACTTTTTTGATCCTATACTCGAAGACGGCCAAAGAAACGAGAGACGCGACCTGACTCAATACCGAAACCCAAGCCGATTGCAACCCAGGGCAGGCGATCTGGTTGTTTTCGACGGCAGCTATGCCGGAGGGTACGGCCATGTCGCCATAGTTTCGGACGTAAGAGAAGAAGAAATTGAAATCATTCAACAAAATCCCGGCGCATATGGGAATTCAAGAGTCAGTTTCTCACTGAAAGAACAGGATGGAGCATGGCACATCGGCGCTGAAATTCTTGGCTGGCTGCGCAAGGACTAGCCGGCACAGGTTATTGATTCGCCATCATTCCGCAGGAAGTCGTTCAGGCTCTGCCATACATACAAACTATTCCTCATGCCACTTTTTGTCTATCATGCCGTTTTTCTGAACACGGGTCGAACGCGAACCACGCCGTCTTCTGCGGGGGGGTTCAAGACACGGCAAAAGCCCTTCTCCTCCACATGAACCTTCTGCGCACCCTCTTCACCGTGAGCGGCATGACCCTGTTGTCGCGCGTCCTGGGGTTCATCCGCGATTTCGTCATTGCCCGAACGTTCGGCGCGGGGATGGCAGCCGATGCTTTTCTCTTCGCGTTCAAACTTCCCAACCTCCTGCGCCGTCTGTTCGCGGAAGGGGCGTTCTCGCAGGCGTATGTTCCGATTCTGGCTGAATACAAGAACAAGCTGGGCATGGATGCTACCCGCGCCCTGGTCGACCGGGTCGCCACATTGCTTGCGCTGGTGGTTGCGGGGGTTTCCCTGCTCGGAGTGCTTGGCGCCCCCTATCTGATCCGCGTCATGGCTGCCGGATTCCATAGTGACGCAGAGAAGTTTGCCTTGACCGTCGAATTGACCCGCATCACGTTTCCGTACATTTTTTTCATCACGCTGGTGTCGTTCTCGGCAGGCATTCTCAATACATGGAACCGCTTTCTCGTTCCGGCCTTTACGCCGACATTGCTCAACATCGCGCTCATCGGCGCGGGATTGTTCGCTGCGCCATATTTTGAGCGGCCTGTGCTGGCGCTGGCGTGGGGAGTATTCCTCGGCGGCGTGCTGCAACTGTTGCTGCAAGTGTGGCCGCTGATGCGGATCGGCATGCTGCCGCGTCTGAAGTTCGATCCTGCCTTTCCAGGCGTGCGCCGCATTCTTGCCCTGATGGGGCCGGCAGTCCTGGGGGTGTCGGTCAGCCAGTTGTCGCTGGCCATCAATGGCGTCATCGCAACGTTTCTGCCCGAGGGCAGCGTGTCTTGGCTTTTTTACGCCGATCGCTTCATGGAGTTTCCCGCCGGCCTGTTTGGCGCTGCCCTGGGGACGATTCTCCTGCCGAGCCTCTCGAAGCTCCATGCCAATGAACGTACGGAAGAGTTTTCTTCGCTGCTCGACTGGGGGCTGCGCCTGACCCTGCTCCTGACCTTGCCCGCTACGCTGGCGCTGGCGATTCTCGCCGTGCCGCTCATTTCCACATTGTTCCAGTACGGCAAATTCACGCCCGCAGATGTGATTCACACCCGCGATGCGCTGCTGGCGTACAGCGTGGGACTGACCGGCCTGATCATGGTCAAGGTATTGGCCCCGAGTTTCTACGCCCGCCAGGACATTCGTACTCCGGTGAAGATTGCCATCTTCGCCCTCGTCGCCACCCAGTTGATGAACCTCGTTTTCGTCAGGCTGTTTGCTCATGCCGGGCTGGCCCTGTCCATCGGGCTTGCTGCCTGCCTCAATGCCGGTTTGCTCTATGTCGGGTTGAGACGGCGCAAGGTCTATGTCCCGCAATCCGGATGGAGGCGTTTCGCGTTCCAGTTGCTCATGGCGCTGGCGGTTCTCGGCTCGGTGCTATGGTTCGGCGCGGGCGCGAATGAAGAGTGGCTGGCGCGAGGCGGCGCGAGTCGCGTGCTGCATCTGTCGGCGCTCGTCGTGGGCGGCGCGGCGAGCTATTTTGCCGTGCTGTTTGCCCTCGGCCTGCGTCCACGCGATTTCCGTCGTCGGGTAGTGCAGTGATTTGGTTTGACCAACGCCACAGGAGCGCGATGGATCGCGCTCCTGTGGCGGTTTGGGTTTCGGTATTCGGAGAAAAACCAGTGGCTACTCGAATTCGATGACCACCTCATCTACCGACAGGCTCGCGCCCGGTTGGGCGACGATCTTTTTCACCTTGACATCGTGTTCGGCCCTGAGAATGTTTTCCATCTTCATGGCTTCGATGACGACGAGTTTCTCGCCCGCCTTGACTTCCTGACCTTCAGCTACTGAGACCTCACGCAGCAGGCCCGGCATCGGGGAGAGGAGGAAACGGGAGAGATCCGGCGGCGCTTTTTCGGGCATGAGCGAGAGCAGGTATGCGGCGCGCGGAGTCATCACTATTGGCGCGATCTGGAGGCCGAAGTGGGAGATGCGGTAGGTGATGCCTTGCCGTTCGATTTGCAGGCAGATCGGCTGACCGTTGACGGTTCCGGTAAGCAACTGGTCGCCGAAACTCCAGTCGGAGACGATGTCGTAGGTCTTGTCGCCGTGGGTGATGGACATGCCGCCCTTGGTGTGCGTGGCCACGAGCGGGTATTGCTTGCCGTGCATCACCGCCACCCATTCGCTCGTCACCTTACGCCCGAAACCTGGATGCTGGCCGCTGATCTTCATGACGCGGTGGATGTAGCGCAGGCGGGCAAAGGCGGCTATCGCAGCCAGTAGCGCCGGGTCGTCGTGCGGAACCATCGAGGCGTCGAAGCCGTCTGCGTACTCTTCGGCAATGAAACCGGTGTTGAAAACGCCGGACATGAAGCGCGGGTGCTGCATCAGCGCGGCCTGGAACGGGATGTTGCTGCTGATGCCCCGGATGACGAAGCCGTTGAGGGCGTCACGCATGCGTTCGATGGCCTGTACGCGGTTCGCACCATGCACGATGAGCTTGGCGATCATCGAGTCGTAGAACATGGAGATCTCACCGCCTTCATAGACTCCGGTGTCGACCCGCACGGAAGTGCTCTCAGGAGGCGCACGGAACTTGATGAGGCGGCCCGTGGAGGGCAGGAAACCACGGAACGGGTCTTCCGCGTTGATCCGGCATTCCATCGCCCATCCCTTGATCTTGATGTCTTTCTGGGTGATGGCAAGCGGCTCTCCGGCTGCGATGCGGATCATCTGTTCGACGAGATCGAGCCCCGTGATGTACTCGGTAACGGGGTGCTCTACCTGGAGGCGAGTGTTCATTTCCAGGAAGTAGAAACTCTTGTCTGCGCCGATGACGAATTCCACCGTGCCAGCAGATTCGTACTGCACGGCGCGGGCGAGCGCCACGGCCTGTTCGCCCATCGCCTTGCGGGTGGCAGGGTCGATGAAAGGGGAGGGCGCTTCTTCGACGACTTTCTGGTGACGGCGCTGGATCGAGCATTCACGCTCGTTGAGATGCACGTAGTTGCCGTAGGAGTCGCCGAGTACCTGGATTTCGATGTGGCGCGGTTCCTGAACGAATTTTTCGATGAAGACGCGATCGTCGCCAAAGGAGTTTTTGGCTTCATTGACGCAGGAGGCAAACCCCTCATGAGCTTCCTTGTCGTTCCAGGCGACGCGCAACCCCTTGCCGCCGCCGCCGGCGGAGGCTTTTATCATGACGGGATAGCCGATTTTCTTGGCGATTTCCACCGCTTCATCGGGGCCGGGAATGGCGTCATCATATCCTGGAATGGTGTTGACGCCCGCTTCCTGCGCAAGCTTTTTCGACTCGATCTTGTCGCCCATTTTGGCGACGGAGTAGTGCTTGGGGCCGATGAATTTGATGCCTTCTTCTTCGATGCGACGGGAAAACTCTTCATTCTCGGAGAGAAACCCATAGCCGGGATGAACCGCTTCAGCGCCGGTTTCCTTGCAGGCGGCGATGATCTTGTCCATCACCAGGTAGGATTCCTTGGAGGGCGCGGGGCCGATGAAGACGGCCTCATCGGCCATCTTGACATGCAGCGAGCGCCGGTCGGCTTCGGAAAAGACGGCTACGGTCTTGATGCCCATACGCTGGGCAGTCTTGATGACGCGGCAAGCGATTTCCCCGCGGTTGGCAATGAGGATTTTCTTAAACATATAGGGTCTCCGCGGTGAAATCGCCACGCGCTTCGCGCTCAAGGCAATGTGACTTCGTCGCTGCGCCGCTTCGCGGCTGGTCACCGCGGTTGGCAATCAAAATTTTCTTGAACATCTGTCTTTTCTCCCTGGCATCAAAGCGGAATGTTGCCGTGCTTGCGCCACGGGTTTTCCAGTTTCTTGTTCTTGAGCATCGTCAGCGAACGGCAGACGCGGCGGCGAGTCTCGTGCGGCATGATGACGTCGTCGATGAATCCACGGGCGCTTGCCACGAACGGGTTGGCGAAACGGGCTTTGTATTCGGCTTCGCGGGCCGCGAGTTTTTCAGGGTCGCTTTTTTCTTCGCGGAAGATGATTTCCACCGCGCCCTTGGCGCCCATGACCGCGATTTCGGCGGAGGGCCAGGCGAAGTTCACGTCGCCGCGCAGATGCTTGGAGGACATCACGTCATAGGCGCCGCCATAGGCTTTCCGGGTGATGACCGTGACCTTGGGAACCGTACACTCGGCGTAGGCATAGAGGAGCTTTGCGCCGTGCTTGATGATGCCACCGTATTCCTGCGCGGTTCCGGGCAGGAAGCCGGGAACGTCCACGAAGGTGATGACGGGGATGTTGAAGGCATCGCAGAAACGCACGAAGCGCGCAGCCTTGATGGAGGATTTGATGTCCAGGCAGCCGGCCAGCACCATCGGCTGATTGGCGACGATGCCCACGGACGAGCCTGCCATGCGGGCGAAGCCGATGATGATGTTCTTGGCGTAGTCGGGTTGCAGCTCGAAGAAGTCGCCATCGTCGATCATCTTGATGATGAGCTCCTTCATGTCGTAAGGCAGGTTGGGATTGTCCGGCACGAGCGTGTCGAGCGAATAATCCAGACGGTCGGGGGCGTCGGTGATCGGCAGCAGGGGGAGGGGTTCGCGGTTGGACGAGGGGATGAAGCCGATCAGACGGCGGATCACCATGAGCGCCTCGACATCGTTCTCGAAGGCCAGGTCGGCTACGCCGGACTTGGTGTTGTGCGTGACTGCGCCGCCCAGTTCCTCGGAGGTGACTTCTTCATGGGTCACGGTCTTCACCACTTCAGGGCCGGTGACGAACATGTAGGAGGAGTCTTTCACCATGAAGATGAAGTCGGTCATCGCCGGGCTATACACCGCGCCGCCGGCACAGGGACCCATGATGAGCGAGATTTGCGGGATGACGCCGGAGGCGAGCACGTTGCGCTGAAAGATGTCGGCGTAACCGGCCAATGAGGCCACGCCTTCCTGGATACGCGCGCCGCCCGAGTCGTTCAGCCCGATGACAGGCGCGCCGACTTTCATCGCGTGATCCATGATCTTGCAGACTTTTTCCGCGTAGGCTTCGGAGAGCGCGCCGCCGAAGACGGTGAAGTCCTGCGAGAAGACGAATACCAGGCGGCCATT
>WRNU01000042.1 GCA_009776435.1 Betaproteobacteria bacterium
TCGAGATACCGGGAGGCAACAGGTGAAAGCGTTCCGGCGATGTGCCGTAGTGGCGCTCGAAAAACGGCTGCTGCGCGCGGGAAATCATCAGGATTTCCGTGCGGGCCTCCGGCGCGAATATCGCGCGCTCCAGGGCCGCGAAGCAGCGGTAACGCCTGCCCAGACGGTAAAGCGGATTGCGCAGGGTGCGGGCTTTTTCCTCGAAACACGGGTCGGCGGCGAAGTACACGTCCAGCCCCGGCATCTTGTTGAAACCGATGACGCGGTCGACGGGCCGACGGGCGAGATCGGCTTCGACCCATGCGCCGAACTTGCGGCAACGATTGTGGTTTCGCCAGGCTCGCACGGGGACGAACTGCACCTCGAACCCCTGCGGCATCTCGCCTTGCCATTCGAGCGTATACACGCGGATGCCGTGACCACGCGCCTGACAGGCAAGCGCAATGCGCAGAAAATCTCGCTGCAAACCGCCGTAGGGAAAATATTTGAAGAGGCAGAAGGCGAGTTGCATTCAATGCTTACCGCATTGTGCCCAGTATTTCCCATACCCTCGCCGGGGTCAGACGCGCGAAGCAGGGCGCATCGGCGGTGGGAGAGGATGCCGCAGATGTGCCGGAATCGGAAGACCGGAGCAGGCAGGTTTTTCGCAGGCAGGGCGCGCAGGGAAAATCCGTGGCAAGTCGGCGCTGGCGGTGACCCCATGCGCCGGTGAAGCCGGGGTTTGTCGGGCCGAAGAGCGACAGCGTGGGAACATCCAGGGCGGCAGCAAGGTGCCCAAGCCCGGAGTCGACGGCCACACAGGCGATTGCGGCGGTCAGTTCGGTGGCCAGCCCCGCGAGCGGCAGGCGGGGCAGGACGTGTGCGCCTGCGAGGTTTTCCACGATGCGTTGAGCGCGTTCGTATTCCGCTTCGGAATCCCAGGGCAGTCGGACGTTCCAACCGGCTCCGGTGGCGAGACGCGCGAGCTCTCGCCAGTGGTGTTCCGGCCAGTGCTTGGTGGGCCAGGTGGTGCCGTGCAGGAAAACCAGCCGGGGGGCGTCGTTCGCCGTTGCCGCACTCGTCGTGTCCACCCCATCGGTCGACATCGAAATGCGGGCGCGATCCAGTCCGTAAGCGATGGCATCGGCGCGGTTCGCGCCATCGTCTTCCCCCTGGGCTTCCTGTGGCAGGGGATAGCCGAGCGCGGCAGCGAAGAGCTCGCGCACGCGACGCACGGCATGTCGTTCCCAGGGTACGGCATAGCGACGGGAGTAGGCGAGGCTTGCCATCGGCTCACGCGCCGAACGGAAGTCGAGCCCGTGCACGGGCGCATGCGCCTTGACGGCGAGCCAGGCGCTTTTTATCAAGCCCTGCGCGTCGAGCACGAAATCGTAAGAGGCTGCGTCGAGAGTAGCGCGAAAGGCTTTCCATTCCGCGCGCGTGGCGCGGGCGAAAGGACGTTTCCGCCAGCGCCGTAGCGCCACCGGGATGACCCGTTCCACCGCAGGATGCCAGGAGGGAATTTCGGCGAAGGCTTCTTCCACGACCCAGTCGAAGCGCACACCGGGAAGCGCCCGCGCCGCGTCGGTGACAGCGGGCAGGGTGTGGATGACATCGCCGAGCGAAGAGGTTTTGACCAGGAGTATCCGCATTGTCGGGAGAATCAGGAGGTAGAGGTGGTGTCGATGAAGGGTTCCAGCGCCTTGAGCACTTTTTCGGGAGCGATGCCGGTCAGGCAACGGGTATGACCGAGCGGGCATCGTCGCTCGAAGCAGGGCGCGCACGTCAGCCGGAGCGTTTCGATGACGGCTCGCTGGGAGAGCGGCGCCGTGTGTTCCGGGCTGGTGGAACCGAAGAGGGCGACGAGCGGCACATCGAGCGCGGCGGCAACATGCATCAGGCCGGAGTCGTTGCAGACGACGGCATGGGCAAGCGCAATGAGGTCGACCGCGTCGCCGAGGCTGGTCTGGCCGGTGAGATCCACTACGCTGGGATTGCCGTTGGCAATCGGGCGTGCGACGGCGTTGTCTTTTTCCGACCCCAGCACCCAGATCTGAAAACCGCGCGCCGCAAGCAGGTGGGCCAGTTTTGCGTAGTGCGTGGGCGGCCATTGCTTGGCCGGGCCGTATTCCGCGCCGGGCATGAAGGCGATGGCCGGACGCGCGGGATCGAGTTTGAAACGTTCCCGCAGCGCCGCCTGATTGGCGGAATCCGCCTGGAGCCGGGGCGTTGGGGGAGAGATGGGCGCGGGCGCGGCCTCGTGCGGCTGGCCGAGCGCGACGAAACGTTGAACCGTCATCGGCAGTTGGGCGCGGTCGAGCGGTCGCATGTCGTTGATGAGCACGTAGCGCATCTCCCCGCGAAAACCGGTGCGTTGCGGAATGCGGGCGAAGAACGGGACAAGGGCCGACTTGAACGAACCGGGCAGCACGATGGACTGGCCGTATCCCTCGCGGGCGAGTTCCTTTCCCAGATGCCAGCGCGTCGTGAGGCCAAACCGGCCATGTCCGAGCGGCATCACGATGCCGCGTCGCACCTGCGGCATCCGCGCAAGAATCGGCAGCGACCAGGCCGGGGCAAGCACGTCGATTTCGCATTCGTCATCGGCTTTCAGGCGCATGAAAAGGCTTTGTGCCATGACCATGTCGCCAACCCACGAGGGCCCTACGATCAGAATTTTGCGCATGGTTTCAGACACTCAATCGCGGTGCAGCCAGTCGAGGTAATGCGCCACGCCCGTGGCGACATCCATGAAGGGGCGATCGAACCCCGCCGCGCGCAACGCGGAAAGATCGGCTTCGGTGAAGCTCTGGTAACGGCCCTTGAGATGATCGGGAAAGGGAATATAGTCGATGCCGCCAAAACTGCCGTCCCCGCGCTGGCGTCGATACCAGTCGATTGCGGCCCGCGCGACATCGTTGAAGCTCTGCGCCCGACCCGTGCCGACGTTGAAAATGCCGGAAACCTGCGGATTGTCGAGCAGCCACAGGTTGACGGCCACCACGTCGTCGACATGGATGAAGTCGCGCCGCTGCTCGCCCGGCCCGTAACCGTCCGAACCCTCGAAGAGGCGCAACCGTCCACTGTTCTGCAATTGCGCCTCCATGTGGAAAGCCACGCTCGCCATTGCGCCCTTGTGTTGTTCCCGTGGACCGTAAACATTGAAATAGCGCAACCCGGCCACCTGGCTGAAGATGCCCCGCATGCGTGCGCGCAGATGGCAATCGAACAGGAACTTGGAATAGGCGTACACGTTGAGCGGGTGCTCGAACTCCCGCGCTTCGCGGAAAGTCGGCCCTGCGCCGTAGACCGCAGCCGAGGAGGCATAGATGAACGGAGTCTTGCGCGCCACGCACCATGCAAGCATTGCCTTGGTGTATTCAAAATTCACCTTCATCATGGTGCGGCCATCCCACTCGGTCGTGGTGGAACAAGCGCCTTCATGGAATACCGCCTCGATGTTGCCGAACGTCTCGCCCCTTTCCACGCGGGCGAGGAAGTCGTCCTTGTCCAGATAGTCGCGGATGTTGGCATCGGAAAGATTCAGGCATTTGCGGCCATCGGAGAGGTCGTCGACGACCAGGATGTCGCTGATGCCTCGGGCGTTCAGCCCCTGTACGATGTTGCTACCGATGAAACCGGCTCCGCCGGTGACGATCATCATGGAGTATCTCCTGTTTTGAATTCGGCTCGTGTTCAGTCGTGATCGGAACGAACCAGGGCTTCGGCCAGTTCGGCGCGGTTCACGGAAGCGGTTCCGAGTTTGCCGACGACGACCCCGGCGGCGGCATTGGCAAAGCGGGTCGCCAGGGGTAAATCGAGTCCCTGGGCCAGGCAGACGCCGAGTGTCGCCACCACGGTGTCGCCCGCGCCGGTCACATCGAACACATCGCGGGCATGCGCGGGAAGATCGAGCGGAGGACATCCTTTTTGCAGCAGGGTCATGCCGCGCTCCGAGCGCGTAATGAGCAGCGCCTCCAGCGAGAGGTGTTCGCACAGAGCTGCGCCACGCTCGCGCACGGTCGACTCATCCGGGCATGGGCCGACGACCGCCTCGAACTCACTCATGTTCGGAGTGATGACGGAAGCGTTGCGGTAACGCCAGAAGTTCGTGCCTTTGGGGTCGACCACCACCGGCAAATCACGCGAGCGCGCAGCGCCGATCAACGTCGCCACTTGGGCAAGCGTCCCCTTGCCGTAGTCGGAGAGCACGATTGCATTGGCGTCATCGAGCAGGGTGGCGAAGCGATTTTCGATGCCCGTTGTTTTCAAGTTGGCGAAATCGTTTTCAAAATCGAGCCGGAGGAGTTGCTGGTGACGACTGATGACCCGCAGCTTGGTGATCGTCGGATGCTCCGGCACATCGACCAGAGCGCATTGCACACCGCCCGCAGAGAGTTTTTCGGTCAGGAGTCGGGCCGCCTCGTCCTGCCCGACCAGTCCGACGAGGCTGACCGTCGCGCCCAGCGAAGCCGCGTTGAGCGCCACGTTGCCCGCGCCGCCCGCGCGGAATTCATCGTTTTCCACCTTCACGATGGGCACGGGCGCCTCGGGTGAAATGCGTGTGGTTGCGCCGTGCCAGTAGCGGTCGAACATGACATCGCCCGCGACGAGAAGGCGGGCCGGGGAAAAATCGGGCAGAGATACAGGCATGAAGAAGAAATGAGACGTCAAGATGCGGAAGGCGTGATTATCCCATGAAGACCGGCGGTGAAGCTCGACAATCGTTCCGGTCGGGCGTGCGGCCTTCAAATAGGGCTGGAACCAACAGTCGTGCAACGAGAGTGCACTTCTTCTGTTGTCGATTATTCGTCACCGCTCAAACCGCCGTCGCACAAGCTATCCTGGTGCAGGGCGCCGACAAGCGTGCGCAATACCGGCTTGAGTACGTCGACAACTGCTACGCGGCGACGATACGAAATGTGGTGGCCCCAGATCGAGGATCGACCCGTTCAGGTCGAGCAAGGTGTCAATGGCGGCATCGCGTTCCATACTCAAGGAACCTCTGAACAACCCTCATGTCATTGCAGCGCGTAGCGAAGCGAAGTCGCTTCAATCCACACGCCGCATGGATCCTGCGACTTCGCGCAGGATGACAAGCGGTGGATGCAGAGTTATGCAGAGGTTCCTAAAGGTATATCATCTGCTGTGCCCATTGGCCAAGTAAAACAACCTGCGATATATGTCGCAAAACAGCCGTCTTGCGACAATCTGTGCCAGTCGGGACAACGCCTCGTAACGTTACGCAGCGCAATGCATCTCATCGACTCGTATAGTCCAGACTGATCCAGCCCGTGCCGCTTTTGAGCTTGCCCCATTTGGTTGCGCCGAGGCCGGATGATTCCTCCACGATGGTGTAAAGCCCCCTGTCCGTGATTTCGCCGATTCTGTCGTAGTTGGTGCCCGGCCCCGATCGTATTTTGAGTTCGTCATGGGTCACGCGGACTACATAAGGCTGAAATACGGAAGGCGTCTGAGTCGGAGGCGGCGATTCCGGCGCGGGAGTTCCGCCTTCCATGGCGGCCTTGATATCCTGCCTGAACCGATCCATCGTCAGGCCGTATACATTCCAGAGGTGTTCAGGGTCGGCGTGATTGCTGGCAATGCCGCACCTGCACCCTTCGGCGTGGGAAACGATGACGCCTGCCTTCACGGGGTCGAGTCTGTATTCCTTGCAAAGATGGGCGAACAGTTCGACGGCGGTTTTATAGGCGCCGAGAATATGCGCTTTCGTGCCGGTGCCGTCGCCGGTCTCCTCCCATCTTGCGCCGCTCGTATATCGGATGG
Source organism: Betaproteobacteria bacterium (assembly GCA_009776435.1). Taxonomy (GTDB): domain Bacteria; phylum Pseudomonadota; class Gammaproteobacteria; order Burkholderiales; family Rhodocyclaceae; genus WRNU01. The sequence goes on from WRNU01000042.1 coordinate 5,767, forward strand.
TCGATGGCTCCGTCATCTCCACGCCGATGTGTGTGTTGTTGCAGTCCCCGCCGCCGTGGCAGCCCCGGAAATTCCAGGGAAGGCACTGAATGACCCTGCCTGGCTCAAGCGCCGCATGGACGGCGACTTCTTTCCTCGGCTGATTCCAGGTATCGGCGAACACCTGCGCCTTTGGCTGGGGGCATCCGACGCTGTGAAGCATGATGCCGAGCGGGCCGCGTGTCTGGAACGTCGTGTAACGGCTGTCCAGCTTGTTGACGTTGTTTTTGTAGCAGTCGTTGTTGGTGCTGAGTTGCTGTGTGAGGTTCATTTGAGAGGCTCCTTTTGGGTTGGAATCAGTGGCGTTTTGCGTTAAGAAAACATTGGTTTATCCCTGTCCAGCGGCTAATTCACTCTTCAACACAAGAAAATCATTTAATCTTCAGTGCTTCTTTAGCTCTCTTGGCGGCGTCACTTTCAGGCATGTCCACTTTAGGCCATTCAAAAACATAGTAGACTTCTGCACGTTGCTGGAATTCTGAAACGGCCATTGACTCAGAGGAATTTTCCACGCGACGAGGTGGATTCTGGAGCTCACTTCCTATTTTACGTCCTTGGGGGTTCCAGAAATAGACACGTTCATTTTCTATCTTTTCTATGACAACAGAATGATAACCAGAGCCCCATTTCAATGAAGCATATATTGGTGGTGGAGAATTGCGTAAATCCAAGGAGGACAGATTCGTAGCCGCTCCAAGACGTTTATATTTGCCGAACAAAGCCTTTAGTCCATATTCTATCTGCATATTATCGAGTCCTGAATAGGCTCTTTCCCCAGGAAATGTGCTTTTATCTGTTTTATTGTTATAAACGTGGTCTTTATTGCTGAAGTCCATCATAGCAGCTTGAAAAATCCGCTGAGAAGGGCTGCGCATGAAATTATCGTCTTCCTCTATACTTCCAGGGCTTATTTTGAGTATTTCATCTCCCCTACGTAATTCGACTTCTCCTTTGGAAAGGAGCCCCTGCATGATTCGTGCGTATTCGGCTGGATGTAGTCGGGCAAGGGCGTATTGCATCGAAGCCGCAGTGCAGGTACCTTTGGAGCCTTGGGTTATTGTCAGGTTGTTGGGAGTTGCCGCCTCAACTGCGATGTGAGAGAGGAGTTTTTTGGAAGTGAGGCCTGCTTTGCGAAACTTGGTGGATAGCGATTTTTTTCCAGCCCCCAAAGGTCGAGTGGCCAAGAGATGTAAATTATGGAGCAAAGTGTTGCCGTCCTTATCGGTGTCCAGTAAGATGCTCTTGCCATTTAATTGAAACTGATGAAATATTATAGAATAAATAGCGTCAATATCAAAACTAAAAATCTCCAGTACCTGAGTCTTCTGCATCGTCGAGAACGACTGAAAATCTTTGTCTTTAAACAAAGTGTCGAGTCTTGTTCGAATGCCAGGGAGATAATCCGGGTTGACGGTCTCGATCAAAGAAGCGAGGTTATTTGCCAAAGAGGAGGATTCTGGATTGATGTTAAGTGCACTCACAAGTGCAAGCAGCAACAGCGCTCTCTCATTTTCCGATTTCAGTCGCTGTAAACCAGGTGAATTTGTTAGCTTTGCGTAGTTGTTTGCTACGATTTCTTTTTTCTTTCTGCCTATCTGTATGAGTCTCTGAAAGTCCTCTGGCAAATCCTGTGTCGACGAAACTCCTAAGCTATGTTTGAAGTAGTGCTCCAGATCTTCCGGATCCGATTGACTCGTGATCCCCGCAGCCTCGTCAAAGACGATTACTTCATCCGTTGGGTCTGGCTTTTTATTTTTAGCTTTGCATTGAATCAACTTCGCTTGCGCCACACCGCCATTCATATTCCGTTGCTGAACCACATGCGCAAGCTCATGCCCCAGGAGATCCCGGCCTGTGGAGGTGTTGGCGGAGTATTGGTTGGGGGCGAAGGCGATGTCGTTGCCGAGAGTAAAAGCTTTGGCGTTCAGGGATTCGTTCATCCGGGCGGCGTTGCTGCCCGTGTGGATGCGTACCTGACTGAAGTCCTGGCCGAAGCGGGGTTCGAAGAAGGCGCGGGTTGTGGTGTCCAGTGGCGCGCCGCCGCTGTTCAGTGAACTCAGGCCGGATTCGACCTGGGGGGATGCCTGGGTGGCGGTGGTTGGTGTTGAGACTTTTGTCTGGATGAGGGTTGCTTGCGGCGGTTGAGAGCGCGGTTCTGATGAGGCTTGTCCGGCGATGGGGGCGGGCATGTGCGTGACGCGCTTGGCGATGGCGTCGGCTTCGCGCTCCAACGGGCTATTGACTGCGCCGATTTGCAGGCGAGGCTGAACGCCTGCGTTGATTAACGCATCGCGGTGTTGTGTTTTATGCGCCAGCGCGTCGCCCACCGGCGCTGTCTGGGCACGGGAGGGAGGTTGGGCTGCTTTGGCTTGGGCGTGGGTTTTCATTGTTCGGTTCCTTCACATGCAGCAACGTCTGCGACGCTTCGCATCGGATGGCAAGCCCCCAACTTACGGAAGTCATGACCGTTGGCTTGCTGCGCTCGCATAATTATAACCTCTTCATGGCATTATTTATTCTGGTACCTCGTTTGAAAGATCTAATGTCAGTACTTCTTCGTGTCGATTCTCCAGTTCCATGAGAAACTTTAAAATCTGCGACTGTTGATACTGATAGTCACTCAACGCTTCCATCAGCTTTTCTCGTGAAACGCTGCCTTCTTCGAAAGTTTTAAAAAGCAACGACAAATGTTTCTGACTGTTGTCCAACAATATTTTTAACTTTTCCCGCTCTTCTTTGGAAATATTTGCGTTTTCAAAGTGATTACAAATCAGCGACAATTGATACTGTACTCCGTTAAACAATTCCGTCATCTGTCCGATCACCAGTGCGTCTCGCCCTTTCCAGTCCTGATCCATAAGCCACCGTAGTGCTTCGCCTGTTGCATGCTGGGCGTGACCAGAGCCGTGTTGCCGAAAGAAATTATCCGTCACCACGGGAGCGCCTGTTTTTGAAATTTCATACGAAATGATCGCATCATCGACAATACCGGCTACTACAGTAGCTGCAGCTGTGCTAGCAGCCGCAGCAATTGCATTTATCATGGGGCGCTGTTTCCTTCGAAAGTGCGAAAATGTGCGCTCTGTCTCTTTTATCGCGCCAGGAGCGATGGCCAGAGGAGTGGCAACCTTTGCAACCTTTGCGCCCGCTTCGGCTGCCCATTTAGTCGCCCGCAGCCAGCGTCCTGGTGGCGGTGGCTTTAGTTTTGAAAGAGGAATGGTGGACTGAGGTATGATGACTGGGCGATAGGTAGTGGTTGGAAACTTGGAGGGGACAGGAGGTACGTTGCTTTGGCGTTTGGAGGGGACGGGGCCGGTGGCATCAGGTATGGTGGTGGCTTGGCGTTTTGGGATAGCTGGAGGTTTTACGGCTGGGGATAGGCGTGAAGTTTTTTTATCTGCAACCTTTTCTGGGACCGTGGGAGGACAACCAGTATTTTTCCACGAATTTTCCCAGCCCTGTACCTCTGGATGAATCCTTCCTCCGTGGCGACGGATCATGTCGTTTACTTCCAGCGGACCATGGAGGGGAATAGCCTTCTTGAGATCCGCCTCTCCTATTGTGCGCTCGAGGAACTTGGCTACCCGCCAGTTCTGTGCTGTTCCGTATCGATGGAGTGGATGCGATACAGGATCTTTTACATGGTCGTTCTTGTTCCAGTGCTCTTTCCACTTGCCGGGGGAGAATATGTTGTCTAAATAAATTTCTACTCCGTCCATTCTGAACCACTCGCCAGCACGAGAGCTGCCCGCACCGGATGAGAGATAGTATGTCACTGCTTCTGCATTTTTTGATTCTTTGACAACGACAAGCCAACGTCCAGCTTGTTTGTATACTGGAGAGACGATAATCGGGTTTTTTTTGTGAAACTTGGTAGCTGTATTATGTAAATTTCGTATTTCATCCAAGGCCGTGTTTATCTCCTTAGCGTTTCCCATTATAGATCTATCAAGAAGGATTTTTTCTCCAGCAATTTTGTTATTAACTGAGTCAAAAAGATAATGCGATCCTTCTTTAGCTTCTTTTGTAAACTGAAGAGCAGCACCCTGTTTGTAGTGTTGATCCAAGAATTTTTTCGTCTTGGGATTAAGCTGTTCGTATATTTCTTTACCTAAGTCTCCAATTCCAATATCACGAGGATTAACAGGACGGACTTTAATTCTATTGTCATAATTTGTTTCCCTTGACTTTGGGAGCATTCCGCTACGTTCGCCGGTTCTTCCTAATATGAGTGCGGCGCGAATTATTATCAGGTTCCTCAACTCATCACCCTCGTTCTCTTTTTTTTCTTGACATTGAATTAACTCCCCATGCCCCACACCGCCATTCATACCCCGCTGTTGAACCACATGCGCAAGCTCATGCCCCAGGAGATTCCGGCCTGTGGAGGTGTTGGCGGAGTATTGGTTGGGGGCGAAGGCGATGTCGTTGCCGAGGGTGAAGGCTTTGGCGTTCAGGGATTCGTTCATTTGGGCGGCGTTGCTGCCCGTGTGGATGCGCACCTGGCTGAAGTCCTGTCCGAAGCGGGGTTCGAAGAAGGCGCGGGTTGCGGTGTCCAGCGGCGCGCCGCCGCTGTTCAGTGAATTCAGGCTGGATTCGATCTGGGGGGATGCCTGGGTGGTGACGGTTGGTGTTGAGGCTTTTGTCTGGATGAGGTTTGCTTGCGGTGCTTGAGAGCGCGGTTCTGATGAGGCTTGCCCGGTGCTGGGTTCGGGCATGTGCGTGACGCGCTCGGCGGCGACATCCGCTTCGCGCTCCAAGGGGTCATTGGATGCGCCGATTTTCAGGCGTGTCTGAACGCCTGCGCCAATCAATGCGTCGCGGTGTTGCGCCTGTTGCGCCTGATGCGCCAGGGCGTTTGGCGTCGGCATTGAATGGGCGCGAGAAGGGGGTTGGGATGCTTTGGCTTCTGCATGGGTTTTCATTGTTCGGTTCCTTCAGCATGATTGGCGATGCTTTGCATCGAATGGCACAACCCCCGGACTGCGCTTCGCTTGTTCAGGCTACGCATGTCGGTTCTGCCGAGAAGTTCGCGTAGGTTGGGGTGAGCGAAGCGAACCCCAACATTACCGTCGTTCTTCGACAGGAAAGTCGTTATGTGTCATGTCATGTGTGTCTGTATTCCATGTGGTTGTTGTTTTCTCAGCGTTGGGGTTTGCATGGCTCAGCTCAATCTACGCGGACTCATCGAAATGAATAAAGAAGAACCGGTGTCGCAGAGGGCCATTTGTAGGATATGACCGCTGGACGATACACTCTCCCATACCATGGGTCACAGATGAAAGCTTTGTCCCCCCACGTCTCAGGTTTATCGATTTCGCTGTTCTGCTGACGACCAATGACTACATAGGCATGATCTGGTATATCCATCTTGAAAGCAAACACCTCGACTGGACGCACACCTTGATCGGCCAAGTATAAGAGTGCAATGAAGGACTGTTCAGCACAATTGCCGCAACCATTAAGTGTCGCGATGCGCGCAACCTTACGTATTTGCTCTTCTTTTTCTTCTAGTGTCGTGGCAGTTCCCCACTTCTTAAACTCCTTCCTCTGTTCCTTAACACAAAAATACGACCTACCGAAGCTTGTGAAGACTTCCGTTGGTTTATTTCCAGCGCCAATCCTCATTACTGACTTGACGTATCTCACAGCCCTATGTGCCCAATTATAACTACTCAAGGCAGAGAGAACCTGGACAGGGCCAAGGTATAAGGCATCATTCAAGGATTTTTCATAAGCCTGAAAGATGCTATTGTCATCAGTGTAATCAGGCGATTTACGGATTGCTCGTATATAAAAAAGATCGTTGATTTCCACTAGCTCCTTGCTTCTGAAAAGGGTTCCATGCCTGTAATCCCAGTATTTGACGCTTTGTTCGTAACTCATTTCGCTTGCTTTTTTATCCATTCTCCTTCTTATTTCAGCCATCCTCTCCAGAAGAGCTATTTCTTCGGGTGAGGGTGGCTCCCATCCCGTGCTCTTGGGCATGATGGCGTTGCGTTGAACCATCTTCGTCTGCCCCACGCCGCCATTCATACCCCGCTGCTGAACCACATGCGCAAGCTCATGCCCCAGAAGATCCCGGCCCGTGGAGGTGTTGGCGGAGAATTGATTGGGGGCGAAGGCGATGTCATTGCCGAGGGTAAAAGCTTTGGCGTTCAGGGATTCGTTCATCTGGGCGGCGTTGCCGCCCGTGTGGATGCGCACCTGACTGAAATCCTGTCCGAAGCGGGGCTCGAAGAAGGCGCGGGTTGCGGTGTCGAGTGGTGCGCCGCCGCTGTTCAGTGAGCTCAGACTGGATTCGATCTGGGGGGACACCTGGGTGGTGGCGGCTGGGGCGGGTGCCGAGGCTTTTGTTTGGATGAGGGTTGCTTGTGGTGGTTGGGAGCGCGGTTCTGATGAGGCTTGTCCGGTGGTGGGTTCGGGCATGTGCGTGACGCGCTTGGCGGTGGCGTCGGCTTCGCGCTCCAACGGGTCATTGACTGCGCCGATTTTCAGGCGGGGCTGGATGCCTGCGCGGAGTAACGCATCGCGGTGTTGCGCCTGATGCGACAACACGTTTGGCGTCGGCGTCGAATGGGCGTGGAAGGGGAGACAGAGGGGGAGTTTAGCGTGGGTTTTCATTTCTTTGGTTTCTTCACATCACCCAGTGATCTTATCACATCACGTAGTGATCTTATTGCTTCTTCCGTCATTAGAGCGTCATTTTTATATAGAAGGAGGTTAAGAGAATCCATGTCTTTAATAAGATTATTTCCCGGAGTAGGGAGGAGTCCCTGGTTATCGAGTATGTGGAGCCTCGCAGCTATTCCCAAGTATTCATCATTTCCTCCTAATCGTGTGATAGCAGGGTTACTAGCATACGGATCAATTACTAACTCAGGAAACATATCCGCGGCTTTCCAGAGCCTTTGCTCGACCTGATTAACATACTTGCTTCGCACAAGTCCTTCCCCAAAAAAAGGATAGAACATTCCGGGAGTCTTAGAATTTACACCGCTGGATTTATAAAATGCTATTATTTCTCCAGTTTGTGTTTTTATTAAGAGAAAGAAGTGGTCTGTATTATCAAGCAATGAATAACGCCTGTACGATTTATTGCCTAAAATACTGAATGGATATCTTTTTGAATGGCCCGTGACATGAGATAGTCCAAATAGTGGGAGTAACGGCGCTTTGTTGTTAAAGAAATCTAAAATGGTTTCTGGTTCATACTTCGGTGGTAATTTATCCGGGAGAAGACGTTTTATTTTATCAATATTATTTCTTCTATTGATATTCATTTGTTCTACATTTTCTCTAAGAGAATTTTGATACCTAGAGTTATTTGATGAGATAGTCAGGGCACTGCTCTCGACGTTAGCTGCAATTTTGAGATTATTATTCTTAAGAGAACGTTCAATTAGTATTTGAAGACTCGGAAAATATTCAACTGCATTGGCTACATTTTTCCCTAAAATACTATTGATTTCTTCGATAGCAAATGGGCTGGTAATGGTCGAGTTCGGATGAGATGGCTCTCCATAAGACGACATCAAATTCTTATTTGAAGCTCCAGAACGCATTTCAACAGATGGCTGTTTATTAGTATTCTTGATAGATGGATTTATAATAGAACTCTGTATCTCTTCAAGAGCCTCTGCTATTTCTCGACTGCTTCCTTTTTTAACAGTGAATAATCCATTTTCAAATTTATTAATGCCGCTTTCTACACGTTCTATAGAGGCGCCTTTGTTGTATTGATGCTTCAAGAATTCTATCTGTTTAGGCTTGAGCAAGCGGCCTACTTCTAGTCCTTGTGCGCCAAGATCCCAGAATAGATAGGAATGAGGACTAAAGCGCTCTATGTAACTGGAAAATTTATCGTCCCAATAATGACTGTACGTATTGCCAAAAGCGTCCCTGAAATTTTCGATGTCTTTTCCAATCATCTCAGCGGCGTTTGGGAGGTCTTTAAGTTCTGAGTATGGTTTCTCAATTGTAGGCCCACTGTATCCTTTTGAATAAGGGTCAGGCCTTTTAAGTTCGGACGCAATTATCTTCTCTGTCAGGACTGCTTTGCCTTCATGCTCTCGATAGAGTTTTCTAAAATTTCTTTCAAGATCCTCGAATGTATTTATTTTGTTGCCTAGTAATTTTTCAAAATTGTTGATTGATTTTTCAAACGATTCTGCGAAGACCGTTGGAGCGATGTTTTTGAAATGATTCAGTATATGATCTCCTTCATGCGTTAGCGAGAATTCTAAATTCTTCTGCGGATTTCCAAGAGGATAAGTGCCGCCCAGAGACGGAGGGTTCTTCAGACGTTCAATGTCGATAACAATTACTGATATGTTGTCAGCGACCATAGCTCTTGACCCAAGACCAGGTGTTCCAAATTCTATATTGAGGTCTGAGATTTTGTTTAATTCAGCAAATAATCCCCTTGCGGTAGGTGATCGATTAAGCTGCTCGCGTGCAAAAAAGGTGCCTAAATCAACATCAAGGGTAGTTTTTGGAAAAGGTAGCTCTCGAAGAATGATAGCCTTTTCCGCAGAAGGAGGAGGCTTGACCGTTAATGATTTTTCAGGATTCCTAATATTTCCAGGTTGAGTAGACGTTGAGGGACGCGCTGCGTTCCCAGAATGAGGACGCTCGACCGTTAACGGTTTTTCAGGATTCCTAATATTTCCAGGTTGAGTAGACGTTGAGGGACGTGCTGCGTTCCCAGAATGAGGACGCTCGACCGTTAACGGTTTTTCAGGATTCCTAATATTTCCAGGTTGAGTAGACGTTGAGGGATGTGGCTCGACCGTTATTACTTTATTTGGATCAAAAACCTCTACCTCTACCGGTCTCAATCCAGCTTTTGAATCAATACTAAAGTATTGAGTCTTACCATCAATAGTTACTTCAGCAATATTGTCAGCTACACGCCTAATGCGTATTATCGTGCCATCAGGAGCTTTATATGTATCTTTGCTTATCCTTTTAAATCCTCTGAGTGGGCTGATAGCTTTCGATCCAGCTCTGAGAGCCTTGACGCCTTTCATGATATCTGTGATAGTCCACAACAAACTTATTATCTCAAAGGCAGTAAGCATCCCCGCCTCCAATATGTCGCCTTTATCCCAAGCATCGCTGATATCACCCGTTAAAGCTTCCCACACTTTTCCTGGAAATTCATTAAATAAGCTTTTAGTGGCATGAATTTGCTCTATTTCCTCCGGTGTGAGAATGCCCAGACGTGCCTTTTCCAACAAAATGCGCACTTCGATAACTTTTTCGAGGATATAAATAGGATTCAAGTGCAGGGTTTCTTGTATAAATGCTGCAGATCCTAGCGTGAGGTTGTTAGCAATATGTAGTCCTGCTCTGCCAATTTGGAACGTTTTATCTTGCATAGTGCGCGTGAGCCAGTTATTTTCTATAGCACGGGTGTACTTATTATTTATGTATTTATTTTCACAAAGTCTTTTATTTACAGATCCAAAAAAACCTTCCTGAGTTTCATTATCGGAACAGCTTTCTTTTGGTCTCAGTTCTTGAATCCATTTGCGTCCATCATTATGCGCCTCGCCAATATTTATACTACCAGAAGTATTTTCGGGATGTAATGGGTTCAATTTGCTTACCCACTTAACGCTCTTATACACATTTTCCAGGTTTTCCAGTTTTTCCTGAGAGGCAGGAGTTTTTGGCGTCGGTGTGTAGGCTTTGAGAACAGGGCCAGTACGAAGTGCACTACGTAAGGATTCTTCATGCCTTTGTAAGATTTCTTCGTCTCCGATGCTTGCCGATTTAAATAGGCGTATATCCAAAAGATAATTTCTTTCCTCATTCTGCATCATAAAACCGTATTTATTATCTTTGTAATTCCAATATTTGAATTTGGATTCCGGATCCATTTTTTCTGCTTCATTATCAATTTTACTTCTTATTTCAACCATCCTGCGTATAAGAGCCATTTCTTCAGGTGAGGGTGGCCCCCATCCCGTGCTCTTGGGCATGATGGCGTTGCGTTGAATCAACTTCGCCTGCCCCACACCGCCATTCATATTTTGCTGCTGAACCACATGCGCAAGCTCATGCCCCAGAAGTTCCCGGCCTGTGGAGGTGTTGGCGGAGTATTGGTTGGGGGCGAAGGCGATGTCGTTGCCGAGGGTAAAAGCTTTGGCGTTCAGGGATTCGTTCATCTGGGCGGCGTTGCCGCCCGTGTGGATGCGCACCTGACTGAAGTCCTGTCCGAAGCGAGGCTCGAAGAAGGCGCGGGTTGCGGTGTCCAGTGGCGCGCCGCCGCTGTTGAGTGAATTCAGGCTGGATTCGACCTGGGGGGATGCCTGAGTGGTGGCGGTTGAGGCTGCCGAGGCTTTTGTCTGGATGAGATTTGCTTGTGGTGTTTGAGCGTGCTTGCCCTCTCCTGCGACTCCTTTCCCGCTTGCGGGAGAGGGGAGAGAAGGTTCGGGTGCGCTCATCACACGTTGCGCGACGGCGTCCGCTTCGCGCTCCAACGGGTCATCGGCTGCGCCGATTTTCAGGCGCGGTTGAATGCCTGCACTTATCAGCGCGTCGCGCAGTTGTTCTTTTTGCGCCAGCGCGTCACCTACCGGCGCTGTTTGGGCGCGGGAGGGGGACTGGGCTGCTTTGGCTTCTGCGTGAGCTTTCATTGTTCGGTTCCTACAGCAAAATCAGCGATGCTTCACATCGGATGACACAACCCCCGGACTGCGCTTCGCTTGTCCAGGCTACGCATATCAGTTCACGTAGGTTGGGGTGAGCTTGCGAACCCCAACATTACCGTCGTTCTTCGGCAGGAAAGTCGTTATGTGCAGTGTCATCTGCGCCTGTATTCCATGTGGTCGTTTTTCCTCCCTGCATGCCGATTCTGCCGAGAAGTTCCATCAGTGTCTGATACTCTGTTTCCCAGAGGCCGTAGTAGCTTTGATATTCGAGATTTGGGCGCTTTGCGTGATGCCGGATGTGCGAGCGTTCCGTTTCTGCGACTTTTGCGCCGATCGTCTCCCAGGCGGCTGGGGTGTTTCCCAATTTGGCGTGGATCTCTTTATAGAAGCGATGATTTGCCGGGCTTCCGGTAAGGCCGATGTCTACGCCAAGTCGGGTCAGGAATTCGTGTCGAATTTCGATGTTTTTTACGACTGCGGCCCCTTCGTCCTTGATCCTGTTTCGGAGATAGGCGACCCTCGGATCGATCATGGCCGCAGAGCTTTCGCCTTTCACCAGACTTTTGAGAAAGGCTTCCATCGAGGTGAGGTCGAATTTGAAGGGGAATGCCGCATGGCCCGCTTCATGGGATAAAGTCTGTAGCACTGCCAGCGCGTTTCCCTTCAGAGAACCGTCGATGACGATTGATTCGACAACGGTTATCCCTTTTTCCTTGACGATGTAGCTCGACCGGTAGCATGAGCCGCCTTTCTTCGGCCCGTACAGGATCGTGCCGCCGTTGTTGAAGAACGGCTCCAGGGCATTCAACAGGCTGGGGGAGAATTGGATGAACTCGCCTATGTTTTTTCCCAGGGATTTCGTGATGCGGCTGGACACCGTCGGGGCATTCCCCTCCCTGGAGGGGTGGCAGGCGAAGCCTGACGGGGGGGGCGC
>WRNU01000043.1 GCA_009776435.1 Betaproteobacteria bacterium
CTGGTGGTGTCCATCGCGCGCGGTTATCTCGGTTACGGGTTGCCGCATGCCGACCTGATCCAGGAGGGCAACGTCGGTCTGATGAAGGCGGTCAAGCGGTTCGATCCCACGCGCGGCGTGCGGTTGGTGTCGTTTGCGATTCACTGGATCAAGGCCGAAATCCATGAATTCATCGTGCGCAACTGGCGGCTGGTGAAGATCGCTACCACCAAGGCGCAACGCAAGCTCTTTTTCAACCTGCGCAGCATGAAGCAGGACAGTTCCACCCTGAACCGCGAGGAAGTGCATTCGATTGCCGCCCGTCTCGGCGTCAAGCCCGAAGAAGTGGCCGAGATGGAAACCCGGCTCTGCGGGCGCGAGATTCCGCTGGAGGGCGGCAATGACGATGAGGACGAGCATTTCGCGCCCATCGCCTATTTGCCCGATCCCAACGCCGAGCCTTCCGCCGTGATCGAAGAAGCGCAGTATGCCCGTCTTCAGGACGAAGGCTTGCGGCAGGCGCTCGGCAGCCTCGATGCCCGTAGCCGCGACATCGTGGAACGGCGCTGGCTCGTCGAGGGCGACGCCGCCACCCTGCACGAGCTTGCCGCCGAATACGGCGTTTCTGCCGAGCGCATTCGCCAGATCGAGGCGCGCGCCATGCAGAAGATGCGTACCGTGCTGGCCCCGGCGCGTTGAAAGGGCTTTCGGCCTCGTCAAATTCTCTTTACGTGGGCCGCTTTGCCCCGACGCCGAGCGGCCCGCTGCATTTCGGCTCGCTCGTGGCCGCGCTGGGCAGCGCGCTCGAAGCCCGTCATCACGGGGGGCGCTGGCTCGTGCGCATCGAGGATGTCGATACCCCGCGCGCCGTGCCGGGCGTGGCCGAGGCGATGCTTGCCGCGCTCGAGCGTTTCGGTTTTATGTGGGACGGCGAAGTCTTGTGGCAGAGCCGCCGCACTGAGGTCTACGCCGATGCGCTGGAACGGCTCAAGGCGGGCGGGCATGTTTTCCCCTGTGCCTGTTCCCGGCGCGAGTTGGCGGAAGTGCCGGATTCTGCGCTTGCCCGAGATGGTTCCCTGCGCTATCCCGGCACATGCCGGGAGGGTCTGCCCCCAGGGGGGAGGCCACGGGCGTGGCGGGTCAGGGCAGGGGGGACGATTCGGTTCGAGGATGCCGTTCAGGGCTGGCAGGAAGAAGATCTTGCGCGCGATGTGGGAGATTACGTGGCGCTTCGTGCCGATGGCGTGTTCGCCTACCAGCTTGCCGTGGTCGTCGACGATGCCGAACAGGGCGTGACCCATGTGGTGCGCGGGGCGGATCTTCTCGGCTCGACCGCGCGCCAGATTCATCTCCAGACGTTGCTCGGTCTGCCTGTTCCGGCTTACGCACATTTGCCGGTGGCGACGAACGTTGCCGGGGAAAAACTCTCCAAGCAGACATTGGCGCGGGCGGTTGACGAGGATTCTCCCCCGCGTGTGTTGACTGCTGCGCTGGGTTTTCTCGGGCAGGCTCCGCCAGATGGGTTGGATGGCGCTTCGGTCGCGGAAGTGTGGGCGTGGGCGCTCGACAATTGGGCGTTGGAGTGTGTTCCCCGAATCCTGCATTTGCCCGTGCCGGGGTAATTTCTCCTCCGTGGAAATCAGGTTTACACAAAATTACAATATCATTCGCTCCGGCTGTAGCACAACCGCATCCACGGAGTGCTAAATTCCCCTCCCGTGGAGGGGTGGCAGGCGAAGCCTGACGGGGTGGTCGCGGCGTCAGGTCCACCCAAATCGCCGGGTGTTCACTTCAACCCGTACCATGCGCCGCGCCCGCTGCCGCGCTGTTCCAGATGTCCGCGTTCGATCAGGTTGCGCAGATGCGGCTTCAAGGTGTTGCGGCTGCTGCCGGTCAGTTTGATGGCCTCGGCCATCGTGATACGTCCATGCTCGCGGACGAACTCGACAATCTGCAATGACAGCGCAGGCAGCGCGGCCAGCACGATCTTTTCGCGCTCGATCTTTTTCTCCAGCCGCCGAATCTGCTCGGCCAATGAGCGCAGGAAGAACAGCAACCACGGTTGCCAGTCGGGCGCATCACTGCGGATCGTGCCCTGCGTCTGCCGCAAGGCGAGGTAATAGGCTTCCTTGTTTGCCTCGATGATGCTTTCCAGCGAACTGTACGGCACATGGGCGTAGCCTGCCTGAAGCAGCAGCAAGGTGGTCAACGCGCGGCTCAAGCGTCCGTTGCCGTCCTGAAATGGATGAATTTCCAGGAACACGACGATGAAGATGGCGGTGACCAGCAGCGGATGCAAATATGCCTTGTCGCGTTCGTTGTTGACCCATGTGATCAATTCGGCCATCAGGCGCGGTGTATCGAAGGGCGTGGCCGTTTCAAATACGATGCCGATCTGCACGCCGTTTTCGTCGAAAGCAGCGACACTGTTGGAATGGGTCTTGTAGTGCCCCCGGTGCCATTCGTCCTTCTGGCTGTATTCCAGCAGAATCCGGTGCAACTGCTTGAGATAGTTTTGAGTAAACGGGATGTGCTGCCAGGCATCGAATACCAGATCCATCAACATGGCATAGCCTGCCACTTCCTGCTCGTCGCGGGTTTCGAACTTCTGGATGGTGAGCCTGGACAGCAGACGTTCGACTTCCCGGTCGGTGAGCTTGCTGCCTTCGATGCGGGTGGACGAGCCGATGCTCTCGATGGTTGCTACCCGGCGCAAAGCCGACAGTCGGTCGGGCGCAAGCGTGCCCAACGCGCGCCATGCGCCCTTGAACTCGTCGATTCGGGTGATCAGGCCCAAGACCTCTGGCGTGACCTGGAGGGTGTCGGTTTGGAACATGAACCAATACTACACCCATTTACACCCATTTAATTGGAGAAATGGGTGTAAATGGGTGTAAAAATGGTTATTCGTCACCGTCGAGGCGGTAAGGCTCAGTCGCTCTTGATCCCCGCGATGCCCGCCGCCAGACGCACCGCGAGGTAGGCCAGCCAGCATAGCAGGCGGCGGATGATCGGCTGTCGCGCCCAATCCTCGCGGTGCAGTTCTACCGCGCCGTCGTGCATCGCGGTGGAAATGCTTGCCGAAAGCGTGGCCGCGAATTCACGGTCGATGACGGCTACGTTGGCTTCGCGCGCCAGCATCAGGCTGAAAGGGTCGATGTTGCTCGATCCCACTGTCGCCCAGTGTCGGTCGATGACCGCGACCTTTGCGTGCAGGATGCTGCGCTGGTATTCAAACAGGCGGATGCCGTTTTCGAGAAAAATCGGGTAGAGCGCACGCGTGGCGTATTGCATCAGCGGGTGATCGGCGACGCCCTGGAGCAGCAGGGTGACTTTTACGCCGCGCGCCGCTGCCGCAAGCAGGGCGTGGCGAAAGCGCAGACCCGGAAAGAAATAGGCGTTGGCCAGCACGATTTCTTCGCGGGCGCGACCAATGGCGTCGAGGTAGGCGTTTTCGATGTCGTCGCGATGACGCAGGTTGTCGCGGATCAGGAAGGCCGCGCGCATGTTGCCTGTTGCGCCCGATTGCGCGCCCGCGCCAAATAGCCCGCGAATGCGCAGGCGCAGGCTGGCCCAGGCGACTTGCCGCCACAGTCGCCGGGAGGAGTCCAGGATGGGTTCCAGCAACGCGCCTTCGACGCGCACCGAGTAGTCGTAGCGCGGATGTCCGGGCGCTTCGGCATCGAAGTCGTCGATGATGTTGATGCCGCCGACGAACGCGACGCGCCCGTCGATGACCGTCACTTTGCGGTGCAGCCGCCGCAGCCGCTGACGGTGCAGGGAAAATACGCGCAACTCGCGTCGAAAGATCAACGTTTCTACCCCGGCGGCACTGAGATCGTTCATCAGTTCGCGCACGAAGGCGGCCCCGCCAAAGCCGTCGACCAGCACCCGTACCGACACGCCACGCGCGGCAGCCCGCGCCAGGGCATCGGCGATGCGCCGCCCGGTAGCATCGGTGGCGAAGATATAGGTCTGGAGCAGGATTTCCTGTTGCGCGGAGTCGATGGCTTGCAGCAGAGCGGGGAAAAAAGCCTCGCCGTTCTCCAGCAGGGTAATCGTGTTGCCCTGGAGCCATTCGCCGCTGGCTCTGGCCCATGTCCGAAGCCGAGCGGTGATTGCCGTTACGCGCATTGCTCGAAGACTCACGGAATCAGAACATCTCCAGCATGCGAGTGAGCGCCGTTCGAGCCAGTTCGGCGTCATGCGCGGGAACCCGGATGGGGTTTACCACATGGCCGTTGACAAGGTTTTCCAGCGCCCAGGCCAGGTGTTGCGGGTCGATGCGCTGCATGGTCGAACACATGCATACGGTGGGTGCCATGAACTTGACGATCTTGCCTTGCGGCTTGAGTTGCTCCGCAAGGCGACTGACCAGGTTCAGCTCGGTTCCGACCAGCCAGCGTGTGCCGGGCGGCGCGGCAGTGACGGTGTTGATGATGAATTCGGTGGAACCGACGTGGTCGGACGCGAGGCACACATCGAGATTGCATTCAGGATGCGAAATCACGAACCCGTCCGGATATTGCGCGCGCCAGCCCCGGATGTGCTCGACCTGGAACATCTGGTGCACGGAGCAATGCCCTTTCCAGAGCAGGATGCGGGCGTGTTCGATTTCCTTTGCCGTCAGGCCGCCGTTTTCGAGATCGGGGTCCCACACCGCCATCCGGTCAAGCGGGATGCCTTTTTTGTAGCCCGTCCAGCGTCCAAGGTGTTGATCGGGGAAGAACAGGACTTTTTCGCGCTGCGCCAGCGCCCAGTCGATGACCGCAGGGGCGTTGGTGGACGTGCAGACGATGCCGCCGTGCTCGCCGCAGAAGGCTTTGAGGTCGGCAGCGGAGTTGATGTAGGTGACGGGCGTGATGCGCGCGTCCGGTGGGCCGAGCACATCGGCGAGTTCATCCCAACAGCATTCCACTTTTTCCAGGTCGGCCATGTCGGCCATCGAGCAGCCTGCGGCGAGATCGGGCAGGATGGCAGTCTGTTCCGGGCGCGACAGGATGTCGGCTACCTCGGCCATGAAATGCACGCCGCAGAAAAGGATGAATTCCGCGTCCGTGTCCGCAGCCAGACGCGCAAGCTTAAGCGAGTCGCCGGTCAGATCGGCATGACGATAGACGCTCTCGCGCTGGTAGTGGTGGGCGAGAAGCACGACGCGCCGACCGAGGCGCGCGCGCGCTTCGATGATGCGCGCATCGGCCTGTTCGTCGGTGAGCGTGGCGAACTGCTCGAATTCCTGAACCGTGTTCGTTGCCTGTGTGGTGGTACTGCTGCTCATTCCTGCTCCCAGGGTAGATTGGCGAATTTCCAGCCGCCGATGTGTCCGCGTTGCTTGTTGGCGTCGAGTGCGCCCTCGAAACCTTCGAGAACGTTGTAACAGTTGTTGTAGCCGGACTGGGTGACCAGTCGCGCCGCGTTGTCGGAGCGGTGTCCGGAGCGGCAAATGAACATGACCAGCGACTCGGGATCGATTGCCTGACGCAACTGGGTGAGGAAACCGGTATTGATTTGCCCGCTGGGCCAAAGCTCCCATTCCAGGTTGACCGCACCGGGTATGTGGCCGACCAAGTGCAGTTCGGCGCGGGAGCGGACGTCGACGAGTTTTGCGCCAGGGGCGAGTTGCCAGACCTGGTGGGCTTCCGCAGGGGTGAGCGCGCCCTGGTAGGGCAGATCGAGTTCGATAGCGCGTCGGTGAGCGAGATCGAGCAGGGCAGTGAGTGTTCCCATGATGGTTTGGTCTAGAATCGAGGAATTCGAGTATATCGCTTGCTCCATGTCTCTGCCTCCATCTTCCTCTCAAACCAGGAATGCTGGCGCCGAACGCGCGCGTTCCATCCGCAATGTCACACTGGTGGGCGTTGCCATCAATTCCGTCCTGACGATCGGGCAGATCGTCGTCGGCTTGCTGGCCAACGCTTTCAGCCTGGTGGCCGACGCCGTGCACACGCTCTCGGATCTGGGCGCGGATTTCATGGTGCTGGCTGCCGGCAAACAGGGCGCCAATCCTGCCGATCTCGATCATCCTTACGGCCACGGACGTATCGAAACGGTTGCGACACTGGTGCTCGGCGTTTCGCTCGTGGCGGTGGGGATCGGGTTTTTGTGGGCCTCCGGCATGCGGCTACAGGCGATGGGAGATCAACTGCCCCTGCATCCCGCAGCACTCGTGATGGCGCTCGTCGCACTGCTGGGCAAGGAGATTTTGTTCCGATATACGCTTGCCGGCGGGCGTCGCCTGAAGTCGCCCATGCTTGAAGCCAATGCCTGGCACGCCCGGTCGGACGCCGCTTCTTCGCTGGTGGTGGCGATCGGCATCGGCGGCAGTCTGGCCGGTTATCCCTTCCTGGAGCCGCTGGCCGCTGCCGTGGTCGGTTTTCTCATCCTGCGCATGGGCGTCCTGCAAAGCTGGCATGCGGTGTGCGAGTTGATCGACACCGGCTTGCCAGACGAAGAGCTCGCTCGCCTGCGTCAGGCCATCAGCGATACGCCGGGGGTCGCGGGACTCCACGATCTGCGCACCCGTCGCATGGCTCACCGCGTTCTGTGCGACGCGCACGTCCAGGTCGATCCCCGGATCACGGTCTCGGAAGGTCATTACATATCGGAGAGCGTATTACTGGCGGTGCGCCGGGCGCGCCCGGATATCGGTGAAGTGCTCGTCCACGTCGATGCCGAGGAGGACGACATGGAACGGCTTTTCGCCGAACGAGTCGAGCGGCTCCCGGATCGTGCCACGGTGCTTGCCGATCTCTCCGATCTCGTCGGAGAACATCTGCCGCTCCATCGGCTTCAACTGCATTATCTCGAAGGGCAGGTCGAGGTCGAGGCGTATTTTTTACCGGATACCCCGCTTCTCGATGCCGAAACCCTCAAGCAGCGCGTGGATGCCTGGCTGGCCGAACGACCCCGTTATCGCAGGGTGAGTTTTTATCGCGTCCTGGGGCCGTGACGGGGGCTTGCGTGAAACCGTTGTTTGCCCGTAGCCACGCGCCCTGACGTAGCGACCACCCCGTCAGGCTTCGCCTGCCACAGCTGCACGGGAGGGAAATTGCCCCGGCGCTTCGCGCCACCCCGTCATCTCTACGAAGGGGAATGTCGCTCTGAGGTACCTGCTGTGCGGATGCTACGGATGGCTGTTCAATCCTCTGCGTCTTAACATTAAATTTGGTCGATGCGTTAAAATTGCCTTGACTTTCATAAGAGACTTACAGAGGGATATCTACATGCTTCGCTTGAATAATCGTGTCAGATTCACAAACGCCGAAACCGACAAACTGCTAACGATCGGCATCAATCTCTCCGGCGTGCGCACACAGTCCGGCATCAATGCGGAATTCGCTCGTTGGGCCAACGCGCTTGCGCGCAAGCGCCCGGACCTGCTGGAAAAAATAGGCCATGAGTTGTCCCGGATCTTGCAACAGCCGGAAAAAACCCAAGCCATTCACGGTACGGACAAACTGGAACCAGGCTGGTGACACATGGCTGACAGGTGAGCGAACCGGCCTCGCGCCTCGCCATGCACGGCGAGGTTCATGTCTGCCCCGTGTTCAGCCTGGACGTATCCGTCGACGAACGCCCACAACCTCACGCTGAAGTTGTGGGCGTTGCGGTTTTTTGAGAACCCAAAACCTTTATTTGGCCTTGCCTCCCCCGCCCTTGGCCGAGGATGCCGGAGCAGCGGCTGCTGTTCCCACGGTTACCTGCGGCTTCAGTTGCTCCAACGATTTTTCCCCGATACCCGGAACCTTGACCAGGTCATCGACCGTAGCAAAAGCCCCGTTCGTCTTGCGGTACTCGATGATGGCGTTGGCCTTGGAAGGGCCGATGCCGTTGATCTGTTGCAGGGCTGCCGCATCGGCAGTGTTGATGTTGACCGGCTCCAGCGCCATGGCGGCCAATGGACACAAGGCCAGTGAAAGAATAAGGGAACGCAGGAAACGACGCATGACGATACTCCTCGATGGTTGAAGGAGTACATAAAATAAATATTCTCAAGGACTATGTCAACAGTATTTATACATGCAGTCGGCGTATTTTACGTATTACTTGTTTACTTCGGGTTTTCCCTGCACTCCGATTTCTATCCATTTCGATCTCTCATGCGATGTCTCATGGTCGCCATGAAGCGGTATGATATGCAGGATCATGCGCACGTTTTTCGCTTTCGTCCTCCTTTGTGGTTTCCTGTTCAATGCGTCCGCGTCCAATCTGCCTGACCTGGGCGAGATAGGCGTGGACGATCTCTCGCCGGCGCAGGAGCGGCAGATAGGCGAGGAGATCATGCGCGAGGTACGCAGGGACCCTGCCTGGCTCGACGACCCCGAAACCGAGGAATACATCAACCGCCTGGGGCAGCGGCTGGTTGCGGCGAGTGGGGAGTCCGGGCGCGCGTTTGAATTTTTTGTAGTCAGGAATGCCATGCTCAACGCCTTTGCCCTGCCGGGCGGTTACATCGGCGTGCATTCCGGTCTGATTCTCGCGGCGCAATCGGAGTCGGAACTGGCCGGGGTGCTCGGGCATGAAATCGGGCATGTCACGCAACGGCATATCGCACAACTCATCGGCAAGCAGAAACAGGCGACGGTTGTGATGCTGGCTTCCATACTGGCGGCGATTGCGGCCAGGGATTCTCGGATGAGCGAGGCGGCAATCGCCGCCGGGGCTGCCGGGGCGAGTCAGGCGCAATTGGCTTATTCGCGCGATTTTGAGCGCGAAGCCGACCGGGTTGGCTTGCAAACGCTGGAAGCGGCAGGGTTCGACGCACGTGGGATGGCGGGGTTTTTCGAGCGCCTGCAACGCGCCGCCCGCCTCTATGAGAACAATGCCCCGGCTTATCTGCGCACACACCCGCTGACGACCGAACGCATTGCCGATATGGAAAACCGGGTCATGAGCATGCGCTACCGCCAGGTGGCCGATTCGCCGGATTTCGGTTACGTGCGCGCCCGTCTGCGCGTGCAATCGCTCTCGGCCAGCGAGGCGATACGGACGTTTACGGGATTGGTTACGGGCAGCCCGGACGATCCTGCGGCGCGTTACGGACTGGCGCTTGCGCAGTTGCGGGTTGGGCATCTGGACGAAGCCGCGCGCACGCTCGATGAATTGCGCCGTCGCGCCAAGCCTTCGCCTTTCATTGCCATACTCGCCGGTGAGTTGTCGACGGCCCGCCGTGATACCGATACGGCGGTCAATACGTTGATGGCTGCCACCAAGGCTTTTCCGGAGAGCATGAGCACGGTCTACGCCCTGGCCAATGCGCAGATTGTCGGTGGGCGGGCGCAGGACGCAGAGCGGAGCGTGCGCCGGGCGCTTGCCGGCCGCAGTGGCGACATACGCCTGTGGGGACTGCTCTCGCGCGCCAACGCGACCCTGGGCAAGCGCACGGCGCAGCATCGCGCCCAGGCTGAGGTTTATGTTTTGCGGGGCACATACCGCGCCGCAGTCGAGCAACTGGAATTGGCGCGCCGCGCCGGGGATGGCGATTTTTACGAATTATCCGCAGTCGATGCCCGTCTGCGCGAGGTCCGCACTCTTGCGGACGAGGAAAGGCGGGCGGAGCAACGGCGGAAAAGTGGACGCTGATGCTGGAGAAAATGAAATGAATTTTGACAAGGAAGTCGATGCGCGCGGGTTGACTTGCCCGCTGCCGATCCTGCGGCTCAAGAAGGCGCTGGCCGAGGTATCCGGCGGGCGGATCGTGCGCGTGCTTGCCACCGATCCCGCTTCGATCAAGGATTTTGAAGCCTTTACCCGTCAGACCGGGCACGAGTTGTTGCATCAGGGAGAAATGCCGGACGATACATTCGAGTTTTTCGTCAGGCACAAGTGAGGGGGAGGCAGGGAATCGGGCCTGTTGGGCGGTCGTACTCGTTGAGTACTTGGCAGGGCCGAGGAGGCGAGGGCGCAGGTGGCAGACTTCCCGAAAAAAGAAATCCCCGGCCTGAAGGTCGGGGATTTTGAGAGTGACTCAAACGCCTGTTTGGTGAGGCGCGGAAGAAAAGGCTTACGCTTTCGCCTTGGCACGCCGCCTGCGCGCGGCAACGCCTACGATGCCCAAACCGGCCATCAGCATGGCCCAGGTCTCGGGTTCGGGGATGGGGAGATTGTAGGTGAGGCCGGTATGAGTAGTGACCCTGGAGCCGCTTGTGATTCGGCTAGAAGAATAGCCATTGAAACCCCACTCGACAGTGAATGTTTTGCTCGAAGTGTTGGTGGAGATGAGTTGGGGCGAGGCGAGAACACTGGCCAGTGATTCACTGCCAAAGTAGTAGGAAATAGTCGACTGCGCAAAATCAAAAACGCTAACGTCATACGGACTGTCTTGATCCAATTGTATTGTGAGAACGTGATGGGCATACTGGTAATCTCCAGCTAAATACCACAAGTCGGTCTCGATTGTCGCAAACGGCAAACCGGAAGGGTTGAGGTCGTTATCGAAAAACTCAAAACGATGAGCGTACTCATGTGTATCCGGATCCTGACCGCTTATAATAATATCCTTTGTAGGGTATGTCGTCACAGTTCGAGTTTGAGCAAATGCCGACGAGCTACCCAAAATAGCTGCAATGGAGAGCGCAAGGGTGGTGACGGTAGTCAGTTTCATCAAAAAATCCTCCTAGTAGGTTGTTTGTCATTGCAAGCACATCCCGCAATATCCGCACAAGATGCAAAAATCATACCATATTTTCAATGCATTGAATAAAAAAAGCTTATTTTATGGTCATTGTTTCATTTTTTTTTGAGTGTAAAGTATCCCGACACTTTCACTGTATCGGATATCTGCTTGCACTTTGGGTATTTCATCGTTTCTCTGAAATACGTGACATTGATATATGTAACGCAAAGAGACGCGATGGATGTCACCAACCAACCGGCGGTACATTTCCGATGCGAAGCATTGCGTATCAATGATCTTTCCAGATTCCCGCGAAGGCGGAAATCCAGAAAGTATGCACTTGAATCAAAATCGCTCTGGCGCTCATTTCATTCCTACGGGTCTGCGCTGACTGACATCACATTTGCTTTTTGTAGTTCTCTCTGGGCGGATCTCGCTGTTGCTGTTCAGGAGAATCTTCAGCTTCATCGTCGTTCAGCCACGGTTATCAACAGAGGCGAATCGAACATTGCCTGCGGAGAAATTACAGTCTCTTCCATCGGTATCCTGTTGCCGTAACGCTCTTTGATCTTTTGCCTGACTGCGGGCGCATCGAGATTGAATTCGCGGATTTTCTGGCGTTCTCCGATACGGATACCGAGCGCGCGGTCGTAGATTTTCCAGACCAGTTCCGAACAGTAGATGCGCTCATCCGACCACTCGAAAGTCAGGTCGTAAGGTTTGCCGGCAAATGTGTCGGCTGTTTTGCGCAGCTTTTTCAGGGCATCCGCCGTCAGTTGAGGGGTTTTCAGGCGTTTGAGTACGTAGCGCCCGTTCGTGCCGCGCGCAATCCATTCTTTCAGAGGGGTATATCTCACCGTGGCGGACGCTTCGAAGACAGTGGGCTTTCCCTTCCGAAAAAGGATGATGCCCATGTGACTGTAGCGCGAATTCGTCGCCTGCTGTACGGCCAGGCTTTGCGCGGAGCGCGAGGTGTGAAAGATGATGTCGCCCTCCTTGACATCGGGCTGGGCGTCGCTGTTGCCGATGCCGAAGGAAAGAAAGAAAAAACAGGTGATTGCCCGAATCCAGGGGGTTGTCGTATTGGCAGGACGCAGAGCCATGAATAGTCACCGTTTCATTTCAGCAGAGTCCGGCACACGAAGCTTGCCCGCCAGCGCCTCCAGCCAGTGACGGGTCAGTTCGACCATGCGGTTGGCAAAGCCCCATTCGTTGTCGAACCACACGAAGAGGTTGACCATGCGCGGCCCGCAGGCGCGGGTCTGGCTGCCGTCGATGATGACCGAATGGGCATCGTGGTTGAAGTCGATCGAGGCGTGCGGCGCGTTCGACCAGTCGATGAATCTGGCGCAGGGGCCGTGGGCGGCTTCGCGCAACAGTTCGTTGATCCGTGCGGCGCTGACTTCCTGCGGAAAGGTCAACACCATGTCGATGGCCGAAACATTGTGCGTCGGCACGCGGATGGCCTTTGCTTCGATGCGGCCTTCGAGTTCGGGCATCAGGCGCTCGACGCCGCGCGCCAGTCCCGTCGCCACGGGGATGATCGACTGCATCGCCGAACGGGTGCGGGCCAGTTCGGAGTGATGGTAGCCGTCGATCAGGGGTTGGTCGTTCATCGCTGAATGCAGCGTGGTGAGCAGCGCCCGTTCGAGGCCGAATTCCCGGTGCAGCAGGGAAAGCACCGGAACGACCGCGTTGGTCGTGCATGAGGCGGCGGAGACCAGTCTGGCTTGCGGGTCGAGCCTGTCATGCGTGAAACCATGCACCACAGTGGCATCGACATCGTGCGCATGCGCGCCGGGATTGGAGAGCAGCAGGCGCGGGCAGCCGGCGTCGATGAAGCGTTGCAGTTGCGCGCGCTCGACGTAACGGCCCGAACACTCGACGACGAGATCGGTTCCGTGCGAGATCCAATCGACTTCTTCCGGCGTGTGCGCGTGCGAGACGCGGGTCGGGCGACCGTCGAGAAGGAGAAGGTCGTCGGCGATGTCTATCCGACCCGGAAAGCGGCCATGCGTGGAATCGAAACGGGTAAGGTGGGCAATGCTGTCGAGCGCGGCAGGTTCGTTGATCGCCACGATGCGGAGATGGTCGGCCAATCCGGTTTCATGAATTGCGCGCACGAAGCAGCGCCCGATGCGACCATAGCCGTTGACTGCGAGTCGGAACGGAGTCCGGGCCGTGGCGGGGTAACGTGATGGAGGCAAGGTTGCTTCCTGGAAGGGTGGTCGGAAGGCAGAAGATTAGCCCGGATAGCTGATTGAGTCACCGTTCATATAAGAAGCGATTCGGCTGCTACACTAACAGCTTATGTCCAACTCTCTTCTTTCTTCCCATGCCTGCCCCGATTGAAAACCGCATCGCCGACGAAATCGGCGTCTCCACGCATCAGGTTGTTGCCGCCGCGCGCTTGTTCGACGATGGCGCGACGGTTCCTTTTGTCGCGCGTTACCGCAAGGAAGCCACAGGCGGGTTGGACGATACGCAGTTGCGCACGCTCGCCGAACGGCTGGTCTACCTCCGCGAACTGGAGGAGCGTCGCGCAACGATACTGGCATCCGTCGAGGAACAGGGCAAACTGACGGCGGAGTTACGCACGCAGATCGAGTCCGCCGAAACCAAACAGCGGCTGGAAGATCTCTATTTGCCCTACAGGCCGAAGCGCCGCACGAAAGCGCAGATTGCCCGCGAGGCGGGGCTTGCGCCGCTGGCCGAGGCGCTGCTCGCAGACCCAGGGTTGGAGCCGGGACGCGCCGCGCTGGAATACCTGAATCCCGAGGCGGGTTTCGGGGACGCGAAGGCGGCGCTCGATGGCGCACGCCAGATTCTGATGGAAACGTTCGCAGAAGATGCCGCCTTGTTGGGCGAGCTGCGCCAGCTTCTCCACGACGAAGGAGAGATTCGATCCGCCGTGTTGGAGGGCAAGGAAAACGAGGGAGCCAAATTCCGCGACTGGTTCGATTTTCGTGAGCCATTTGCCTCGATACCGTCGCACCGTGCGCTGGCCTTGTTGCGCGGGCGTAACGAAGGCGTGTTGAAACTCGCTCTCGATCTGCCACGCCCCGAGGGGGAGGCCGACGCCAACACCCAGCATCCCTGCGAGCAGCGCATCGCAGCCCGTTTCGGCGTCCGGAACCAGGGGCGGCCCGCCGACAAATGGCTCACCGAGACCGTGCATTGGGCCTGGACGGTAAAAATATCGCTCTCGCTGGAATTCGACCTGATGGGCACGCTGCGCGAACGCGCGGAAGAAGAAGCCATCCTGGTCTTTGCCCGCAATCTGAAGGATTTGTTGCTCGCCGCCCCGGTGGGTGCGCGTTGCGTGATGGGACTCGATCCGGGTATCCGCACGGGGGTGAAGGTGGCGGTAGTGGATGCCACGGGAAAGCTGCTGGATACGGCAACGGTTTACCCGTTCGAGCCACGGCGTGACCGCGCGGGGACGCTCGCCGCGCTCTCGGCGCTGGCGCAAAGGCACGCGGTGGAACTGGTCGCCATCGGTAACGGCACGGCCTCGCGCGAAACGGACGCGCTGGTGGCGGAACTGTGCGCCAGCCAGCCGGAATTGCGGCTCACGCGGGTGACGGTCTCGGAAGCGGGGGCGTCGGTGTATTCGGCCTCCGAACTGGCGTCACGGGAATTTCCCGCGCTGGATGTTTCCCTGCGCGGGGCGGTGTCGATTGCGCGACGCCTGCAAGACCCGCTGGCGGAACTGGTGAAGATCGATCCCAAGGCCATCGGCGTGGGCCAGTACCAGCACGATGTCAATCAGGGACGGCTGGCGAGGAGCCTGGACGCGGTGGTCGAGGACTGCGTGAACGCGGTCGGGGTGGACGTCAACACGGCCTCCGCGCCGTTGCTGGCCCGGATCTCGGGGCTCAACACGCTGCTGGCGGGCAATATCGTCGCGCACCGCGACAGCAACGGCCCGTTTCCGGATCGCCGCGCGTTGTTGAAAGTAGCCCGGCTCGGCCCGAAGACTTTCGAGCAGGCGGCAGGCTTTTTGCGCATCCCGAACGGGGACAATCCGCTCGATGCTTCAGCCGTGCACCCGGAAGCTTACCCGGTGGTGGAACGCATTCTCACGAAAACGAACAAGGATGTACGCGCATTGATGGGCGATGCGGCTTTCGTCAAAACGATCGACGCCGCCGAATTCACGGACGAGCGTTTCGGTCTGCCGACGGTGAAGGACATCCTCGTCGAGTTGGAAAAACCCGGTCGTGATCCGCGTCCGGAATTTCGTACCGCGATCTTCCATGAGGGCATCAAATCGCCCGCCGACCTCACGGTCGGCATGCTGCTCGAAGGGGTGGTCACCAACGTCACGAACTTCGGGGCGTTCGTCGATGTCGGCGTGCATCAGGACGGGCTGGTGCACATTTCGGCGCTGGCCGACCGTTACGTGAAAGATCCGCACAGCGTGGTGAAGGCCGGGCAGATCGTCAAGGTGAAGGTGCTCGAAGTCGACCTGCCGCGCAAGCGCATCGCGCTCACCATGCGTTTGTCCGAAGAAACCCGCCGCGCGGCAAAGGAGCGCCATGAGCCGAAGCGCGCCGACCCGAAGCGCACTGAGCCGCGAAGGCAATCCCGGCCGGATTCGCGGCCTGCGCGCAACGATAACCGACCAAAGGCGCCCGAGGGCGCGCTGGCGCTGGCCTTTGCCCGCGCCCTGAACAAATAGGACCGGAATATCACGGCATGAATCCATCCAGTACCGTCCAGCGTTTCCTGCTGGAAAACCTCGACATTCGCGGAGCCGTCGTCAAGCTCACCGACGTGTGGCAAGCCCTGCAACACGAGCGCGGCTATTCTCCGATCGTTGCCGGACTGTTGGGCGAGATGGCCGCAGTTTGCGCCGTGATTGCCGGGAATCTCAAGCAGCCGGGCCGACTCACGTTCCAGGTACAGGGCAGCGGGCCGGTCAAACATCTGGTGGTCGATTGTTCCGAGGATCTCAACCTGCGCGGCTACGCCAGGGCCGATCTCGAGGCGGACATGAGCGAGACGAATGTTCATGGAGCCGAAGGCTCCCCTGGACAAGCCTCCCTCCCGAGGGAGGTGGCACGCCGAAGGCGTGACGGAAGGAGTAAACGAGGCGTCCCCCCCGACCGGGAGACCGGGGCGGCGCAGGACTTCAACCCGGAGAATGAACTGCCGTCGCTTCTCGGGGACGGACAGTTGCAATTGAGTCTGGAGACGGAAGGGCTGGAGCAGCCTTATCAAAGCATCGTCCCGCTCGAAGGCGACAGCATCGCCGAAGTGTTTACGCACTACCTCGAACAATCCGAACAGCAATCCACCGGACTGTGGCTGGCCTGCGGCCGGGACGCCAGCGCCGCGCTTTTCGTACAAAAGCTTCCCGGCGCGGACACGAAAGACCCCGACGGCTGGAGGCGCATCCAGACCCTGGCGGAGACGGTGCGTAACGAAGAGTTGCTCGATCTGGATGCAGCCGCCTTGCTCCGTCGCCTCTTCGCCGAAGAGGATGTACGCCTCTATCCTCCCCGAACCGTTACGCACGACTGGCCGCGCGAGCCGGAAAAGATTGCCGATCTGTTGCTGACGCTGGGCGAAGAGGAAGTTCGTTCGATGCTTGTCGAAAACGGCAAGCTTGTCGTGCGCGACGAGTTGTCGAACCATACCTATCTGTTCGACACGTCAGAGATCGACGATCTCTTTCAGCCGCGCACGCTGCATTAGTGAGGCCGATCGGGATGCATGGAGAACTCCAGCGCCGCCGTCTTGCCATTATCTCTACCTGTTGAGGTTTGCTGCGTGCGCCCCAACCTGCACAAGCTTCGATCTTCAGTATAAAATCAAGCTAGACATTTTTATTAAGGGTCTAGCCATGTTGATCATTCCGCTGGCTGAAGCCAAGAATCGTTTATCAGAGCTCATCCTTCGTGCCGAAGGCGGTGAGGACGTAGCCATCACCAAGCGCGGCAAACCCTCGGTACGGCTGGTTCCTGTAGCCGAACCCGCCCTGGATCGGCGGGCCGAAGTTGCTGAAGTTTTCCGGCGCTTACGTTTGTTGTCGCGCGGAATGTGTTTGGAAGGCGATCTGAAAGCCATTGCCCGCGAGGGCCTGGACTGATGGCCTTTGTACTCGATAACTCCGTAGTCTGTGGCTGGATTCTGGAGAATCAGGCCACGGACTACAGTGCGGCTATCGCCAGACGGCTGGAACAGGAACGTGCAGTCGTGCCGCCACTGCTGCAACTGGAATACGTCAACGTGTTGCGTACCGCTTGCAAGCGCCAAATCATGTTCGCCAGTCAGGCGCAGGAATTGTTGTCGCAGCTATCCAGGCTGCCCATCGAAGTCAATTCCAATTCCCCTGACCCCGGTCTGATACTGATGCTGGCGCTCCGCTACGAATTGACAGGTTATGACGCAGCCTATCTCGAACTGGCATTGCGCATGCAACTGCCCATCGCCACGCAGGATGCCGCGCTTGCCGAAGCTGCGCGCATCGCGGGCGTGGGCGTGGTGGCGAGCGAGTTGTAATCGCATGGATCGCAACGACACCGTCGCCACATTCGGCCAGGTCTCTACTCCCGATGCTCATCATCGGGGCCATGATGCGCAAGCTCAGTCAGGATTTGGAATCGGTGTTGCGTCCCATTGCCCAATCCAGCGCGAGTTGTGCCACCAGTTCCGCAACCAGGTGTCGCTGGCACGCGGAGAGCGAGCGGAAACGTTCCAGCAAGGTTT
>WRNU01000044.1 GCA_009776435.1 Betaproteobacteria bacterium
TTCCTCAAGACCGCTCCAGCCGAGACGATCGGCGCCGGGGCGTTCGAGGCGCTCGGCACAATGGCCGATCGCCTGGCCTGGCGCGCTTCCCGTGTCACGCAGAACGACGAAAAAACGGCCCGATTGGTTTCTGCGCACATGGAAACCGCCGCAAGTTACGGCGTCTCGTTTTACAGCGTCGAACGCAACGACAAAATGACCCTTTGCTACAGCGGCAGTGCCTGGCAACACGTTCTGGAATTGCCGGCCAGTTCCACGCAAAAGGCGAATGCGGCGCTCTCGCTCACCCGTCACGAGTGTGTCAAAGCGACGCCTTCCGAGCGGCTCGACACCGACCTTGAGCGCGCGAAAACGCTTGGCCGTGTCCTGGAAGACGGCGCACGCAAGGGTGATTTACCCGAT
This sequence comes from Betaproteobacteria bacterium, assembly GCA_009776435.1. Taxonomy (GTDB): domain Bacteria; phylum Pseudomonadota; class Gammaproteobacteria; order Burkholderiales; family Rhodocyclaceae; genus WRNU01. The sequence continues at coordinate 403 of WRNU01000044.1, forward strand.
CACCTGCGCAACCGCCTCAAAACCCGCGCCGCTGGCGTATGGGCAAGCATCGCTCACCGACGGGCCATGAAACCGGGCAGCGACGCCTTCTCCGTGCTCGAAGCCGGTCGAAACGCCGAAACCCTCCTTGCCGGGGTCAACAAGAACGATCTCACCGCCAACGACCGCCTCGCCTGGAACGTCGCCGCCATCCGCGTCGGCGCGTCGCGCTGGGCCATGCAACCGCAAACGCTTGCCCGGCCCGTCAAAGGGCGTCCCGGCATCCAGGTTGCGGCAGGCGAAAAACCCGGACAGACCTGCGTCAAGGTCATTCCTGCGAGCGGCAAGAACGCGCAGGACAATCCCGAGCACTGCACTTACGGTCATGTCTGGACGGCATCCCTTTCCGTCAGCCCGGACGGCAATCTCATGACGCTGGCCGTACAGCCGCTCGAGACCTGGCGCGAACTTTGGGTCTTCCGTCAGGAATCGAATGGCTGGCAACTCGAAATCGTGCCGCCGTCCATCGACAATCCCGAACTCGGTTACATCGAATTCGCCGGATGGGTTCCCGGCAACAAGCAGATGCTCGTCGCCCGCGAAATCGTGGTCAATGGACAAAGCAGAACGAGCTTTGAACTCTGGAATCGCAACACGCTGACCGTAGAGCGCCGCGCCGACAAACCCGGCAACCTCTCCGCGTTCTATCGCTGGCAAGACCCGGCNTGGAAAAGCGGGACNGTGNCGGTGCGCTGATGTTCACCCCAGATCGGCGAACACTTCCCGCGCTGCGGCCAGAGTGGCGTCGATCTCGGCCTCGCCATGNGCGGAGGAGACGAAACCGGCCTCGAAGGCCGAGGGCGCAAAGTAGTGNCCCTTCTCCAGCATGGCATGGAAAAAACGGTTGAAACGCTCTCGATCCATCGCCATGACATCGTCGAACGTTTCCGGCGCGCGCGCGCTGAAATAAAGCCCGAACATGCCGCCCACGGCATCGGCGGAAAAAACCACCCCGGCGGCGCGCGCGGCATCGGCAAGCCCTTCGGACAGTTGACGTGCGCGCACGGCCAACGTCTCATAAAAACCCGTGGCGCGGGTCAGCTTGAGCGAAGCCAGTCCGGCGGCCACGGCCACCGGGCTGCCGGAAAGCGTGCCCGCCTGGTAGACGGGGCCGAGCGGGGCGATTTTCTCCATGATGTCGCGCCGCCCACCGAACGCGCCCACCGGCATGCCGCCGCCGATGACCTTGCCCAGGGTGGTGAGGTCGGGGGTAATGCCGAACAGCCCCTGCGCCCCTTGCGGGCCGACGCGAAAGCCGGTCATCACTTCATCGAAAATCAGCACCACGCCATATTGCGTGCACAGGCGGCGCAGTCCTTCCAGGAAACCGGGGCGAGGACGCACCATGTTCATGTTGCCGGCCACAGGCTCGATGATCACGGCGGCAATCTCCGCCCCACGCGCCTTGAAAGCGGCCTCGACCCCGTCGAGATCGTTGTAGTCGAGCACGATGGTGTGGCGGGCGAAATCGGCCGGAACACCCGCTGAGGACGGATTGCCGAAGGTCAGCATGCCGGAACCAGCCTTGACCAGCAGGCTGTCGGCGTGGCCGTGATAGCAGCCCTCGAACTTGATGATGTCTTCCCGCCCGGTGTGGCCGCGCGCCAGGCGGATCGCGCTCATCGTCGCTTCGGTTCCGGAATTGACGAGTCGCACCATCTCGATCGAAGGCAACAATGCGCACAACAGTTCGGCCATTTCGATCTCGGCAGCCGTCGGCGCGCCGAAAGAAAGCCCTTTTGCCGCCGCCTCGCGCACCGCCTCGACAATTGCGGGATGAGCATGGCCGGTAATGGCCGGCCCCCATGAGCCGACGTAATCAATATAGGCCCGGCCTTCGGCATCCCACATCCGCGCCCCTTCGGCGCGCTCGATGAAACACGGCGCGCCACCCACCGAACGAAAAGCGCGCACGGGCGAATTGACCCCACCGGGAATACGCTGTTGGGCCTGATTGAAAAGGGCTTCATTACGATTATTCATGCCGTACCGTCCGGTAAATGGAAAAGAGAAAAAAGGGATTCTCGCCCGCGATAGCGCGTCGCCGCAACTGCCTTCATTTTCGCAGCAGATCCCGGTAAGCCGCCGCCCGCGCGCACGGATCATCCGCACCGAACACATCGGAAACGACCGCCACGAGATCGGCCCCGGCCTCGAAGAGTCTGTCCGCGTTGTCGAGGGTAATCCCCCCGATGGCCACGACCGCCACGTCCGGTTTCAACTCGCGCCGCGCCCGTTTAAGCAGTTCCAGCGGCGCGCGCGGCGCTTCCGGCTTGGTGCTCGAAGCGAACATCGCACCGAAAGCGACGTAATCGGCCCCCGCCGCCTCAGCCGACGCCGCCCTTTCCCATTCGCCGTAACACGACACGCCGACGATGCGCCCCGGCCCCAACGCATCCAGCGCCCGCCGGGCAAGCGCCACGTCACCGTCGCAACGCCCGAGATGGACGCCGTCGGCAGCAAGTTCGACAGCCAGTTCCAGGTCATCGTTGATGATGAGCGGCACCCCGGCGAGTCGACATAACGCGAGCAGTCGAGATGCCTGTTCGCGGCGCAACGCCTGGCAGACGGATTTGTTGCGGTATTGCAGCAACACTGGGCAACCGGCGAGAACCCGGACGCTCATTTCCAACAGGCGCGCGGTATCGAATTCATCCAGCGTAATCGCGTAAAGCCCTTTGCGCGAAGACCACTTGATTTTATTCATTCTTTTCCTTTATCTTCTTTGCTTTGCTGAAAAAGAAATATGCCAGTGACCCCTTTTCGCCGATACCCCCCTTTGGAAGGCACCTCCACATTCTGGGACTTTCTGCCTTTATCGAAACATGTTTTTTGCGGTATGCTTGCCAATAGCTGTATATAAGGTTGCAATCGATTATGGAGCGCCATGTTTTCGAGGGTACTGTGCATGGATTTGAGCGGACTCAAGGTGATGATTATCGACGACAGTAACACCATCCGTCGCAGCGCCGAGATTTTTCTCAGCCAGGCGGGCTGTCAGGTGCTCCTGGCCGAGGACGGTTTTGACGCACTGGCGAAGATCACCGATCATCAGCCGGACGTTATTTTCGTCGATATCATGATGCCACGGCTCGATGGCTACCAGACTTGCGCGCTCATCAAGAAAAACTCAAAACTGGCGGCAACACCGGTCATCATGCTATCTTCAAGGGATGGGCTCTTTGACCGTGCGCGTGGTCGCATGGTCGGTTCGGATGAATATCTCACCAAACCCTTTACGAAAGACAGCCTTATCAGGGCGGTTACAGAACACAGTGGCGTTCTCCTGCGTTGAGCACCAAACACCGACATACCCAGCGGAAAGAAAAATGGCCATCAAAAAAATACTCGTAGTCGACGACTCGCCCACCGAGCGGCTGGCGCTGTCCGAGACTCTCACCCGCAACGGCTATGAGGTCGTCACTGCCGAAAGCGGCGAAGATGCCATCACCAAAAGTTGCACCGAACTGCCCGACCTGATCCTGATGGATGTCGTCATGCCTGGCATGAACGGCTATCAGGCCACACGAACGATCTCGCGCGGAGAAACCACGCGCGGCATCCCGATCATCATGTGCACCAGCAAGGGACTCGAAACCGACAAGATATGGGGCATGCGCCAGGGCGCATACGACTACATCGTCAAGCCCCTCGACTTCACCGCCCTGCTCGCGCGCATCAGAAGCATCGGTTAAAACAACGCCATGTCCAAACGGCTCAGCCTACGCGAATTTCAGGAAAACCTTACCCGCCGCCTGGTAGATGCGCACACGGCTGAGCGCAGGAGTTTGCTCGGAGTGGAGGCGGGTAACGAATATTGGCTTCTCAGCCTGCCGGAGTCCGGTGAAATCGTCGTGCCGCCCGCACTGGCGCCGGTTCCGCTCACACATGAGTGGTATCGCGGTCTGGTCAATGTGCGGGGGGTCCTATACAGTGTCGTCGATTTATCGCGTTTCCACGATGGCCCGACGATTTCCTCGCCCACTCCACAGACGCGCCTGTTGCTCGTGGGCGCGCGGCAAGGTATACACAGCGCCATCCTGGTATCGCGCGTACTGGGACTGCGCAATGAAGAAGATTTCGAGCCGGACACCGAAGCGAATGACCCACGTCCCTGGGTTCTCTCGCGTTTTCGGGACACACATGGCAATCTCTGGTTGCAACTGGATGTTTCGCAACTTTTATCCAACAGCATTTTTCTCGACGTCGGCGTCAATTAGGGCAAGGACACCAGCTTTCCAATAGAATCCGGTTTTCTTCGATTTTTAACCAAGACCACTATTGGCGGTCAATCACCGCAGTGGAGCAAGGCAAATGGCATTCAAGCTTTTTTCAGGCAATTCGTCCAGAGACCCACGTGTTTCGGACACAACCCTCCTGGAAGAGAGGGGGGTCGCCGTACGATCGACGACTGCCGAACGGCTTTTCGCAGCCTCCGGCACCGCAAAGCCTGTGGGTTCCATGCGGGTTCCATACCTGGCCTCATTGTTCATAATTCTGAGCCTGGTGACAGCCGTTCTGATGTTTTTCCAGGCCAGGCACATCAATGCGATAACGCTACAGGTCGCTGAGGCGGGCGAATTGCAGGCGCTCTCGCAAAGAATCGCCAAGAACGGGCAACTGGTGCTACAGGGGGAAAACAACGCCTTCGCCGAACTGGAAAAAGACCGGGCCAGTTTCAACACGCTATTCAATAAGCTGAGTCAGGACAGTAATCTGAAACAGGGGGAAGTCCTCCCCGACTCTGAGTCCCTCCTCCAGAAGAAGCTGTTTGACGAAACCAGAACCGCCTGGGAGAACATGGGGAGCGAAATTGCCGTGATCCTGCTCGATGCGAACAAGGAAGAACTCAAATCGTATATTCTCGCATTGAACGACGCCGATCACGCAGACAAGCACATGATCCGGTGGGCAAACCTGATGGCCGTAATCGGTCCAGGCAGCATTTCCAAAGACATTTCGGATGTCGTCCACCAGGAGATGGAAGACATCGGCAGCAATCCGGGGAAACTCGCCGGAATCCTGAGCGCCAGCAACAGGCTGTCCGTCGCATCGGAGACCGTCTACACGCGACTCGGCGAACTACGCAGCACCTTTGCCGATACGGCGGGCATCTCCAGCACGCTTTTGCGCCTGATCATGGCTTGCGCGGGTGCAGCCCTGATCGTGCTGATCCTCATCGCCAAGGTATACCGGACCGAGGTCAACGCCCGTCAGGCCAGCATCGACCGGCAGCGCAGGCACTCCGAAGAGGAACGCAATCTCACCCAACAGGCGATTCTGCGCCTGATGAACGAAATGGGCGACCTTGCCGACGGCGACCTCACCATCCGCACCACGGTCTCGGAGGACATCACCGGTGCCATCGCGGACTCGGTGAACTACACCATCGAAGAACTGGCGGCGCTGGTGAGCCGGATCAACGATGCCGCCGGGCGCGTGACGAACGCGACCCGAACCGCCCAGCACACCTCCGCCGAACTGCTCGACGCAACCGAACGCCAGTCGTACCAGATCGAGGATGCCGGCACAACCGTGCAGACCATGGCGCAACAGATGTCCGCCTCGTCCGAACGGGCGCTGCATACCGCCCAGGTTGCCCGCCGCTCGCTGGAATCCGCGCGCAAGGGGGCGGACTCGGTGGAAAACACGATTCGCGGCATGAACGCGATCCGCGAAAAAATCCAGGAAACCTCCAAGCGCATCAAGCGTCTGGGCGAATCCTCGCAGGAAATCGGCGAAATCGTGGAACTGATTTCCGACATTACCGAACAGACCAACGTACTGGCCCTGAACGCCGCCATCCAGGCGGCCTCCGCCGGGGATGCCGGGCGCGGTTTCACCGTGGTTGCGGAAGAAGTGCAGCGGCTGGCGGAACGCTCGGCTGAAGCCACCAAGCAGATCGCCGCCATCGTGAAAACCATTCAGACCGACACCCAGGACGCCGTCAGCGCAATGGAGAACGCCACCCGCGACGTGGTGGAAGGCGCACGCCTGTCCGACGCGGCCGGTCAGGCGCTGGCCGAAATGGGGCAAGTGTCGATGGACGCTGCCCACCTGATCGAACAGATCTCCACCGATACGCAAGATCAAGCCGCCGAAGCCATCCGGGTGGCCGAGTCGATGAAGGAGATTCTCGCCATTACCGAACAGACCACGCACGGCACGAAACAGACGGCAGAGTCGGTCGGCCAGCTTGCCGACCTCGCAATCGAACTCAAGGGTTCGGTGTCCGGTTTCAAGGTCTGACAGGAAATAGCACAGAGACGCCTTCATGACGCACGCCAACGAACCGGATCTCGGCCTGCTCACCTGGGTCAAAGGCGAGATCGACCAGGCGCTGTCGCATGCGGACGAAAGCCTGCAAGCCGCACTCGGTCTGGCCGAAGGTTCTTCCAAGATACAGTTTGCGCAAACCCACCTGAATCAGGCGAAAGGAGCCTTGTCCATCATCGAGTTGGACGGGTTGACGAGATTCGTCGCTGCGCTGGATCTTTTCCTTGCCGAACTTGCCCAAGGCAAGTTGCCGATCGACGAGACACAAATCGCCCTTGGCCGCCGTGCGCTCGCCAGTATCGCCAACTATCTCGAAGAACTGTCTCACGGCGCGCCCGATCAGCCCCTGCGTCTGCTGCCGCTGTACCAGGAACTCGTGCTGGCCCGAGGCGAGGCGGCCCCCTCGCCCGCCGATCTTTTCTTCCCCGACCTGAGCGTGCGCATCCCGCCGCGTGCCGAAGCGCCGAAGCTCGATGCAGAGCAACGGCAGCAGCAACGCCGAACCATGCAGCAGCGCTTCGAGCGCGGCCAGCGCGACTGGCTGCGTCAGTCGGACGCCGGCGCCATCGATGCCATGCGCGAGGCCCTGGCCGAGATCGAACTCACTGAAGACAACCCTGGGATGCGTTCCCTGTGGTGGGCCGGACAAGCGTTCATCGATACGCTCTCCACCTCACCGGCCGATGGGAAACTTGCCGCCAAGCAACCGCTGGCCCGCCGGATCGGCACCCTGTTGCAACAGGTCGGAGAGGGCCAGCAAGCCTTGCCGGAACGCCTGTTGCGCGAACTGCTCTATCACGTCGCCAGCCAGCCCGCTTCCACGCCGATCCAGCAGGCGGTGCGTCAGGCATGGCGGCTCGACGCCCTGATTCCCGAAGAAGGCACCCTCGTCAGCGACCTGCCCCTGGGGCCGTTGCTCCAGGAACTGCACACGCAACTCACACGCATCAAGGACACCTGGAACACCTTCGGCGAACGTGGCGCGACGGCATTGTCCGACTTTGAAGTTCAACTCGAAGCGTTCACAAAATCCATCACGCCGATCGGTCGCCCCGTTCTGTACCGACTGCTCGGCGGCATGTGCCGCTTCATCGCCTGGTTGAAGGCGAACCCACAGCGTTATTCCGAACCGATCGCCCTCGAATTCGCCACTGCCCTCCTGCTGGCGGAGGCGGCGCTCGACCGAGGGCTGCCCGACCCCGGCTTTCAGACGCAGGTCGGCGATGCGCTCTCCCGGCTTGAGGCGCTTGCACGCGGCGAAGAACTCGGCGACGCGCCGCCCAGTGCGACCAGCGTCGAATCCGCGCGCAAACAACAGGAAAAAGAAGCCGTCGCGCAACTTTCACGCGAGATCCTTCACAGCCTCGCCACCATCGAACAGACCCTCGACGACTTTTTCCGCGATCACTCGAAACGCGAACCGCTGGAAACCCTGCACGCTCCCATGCACCAGATCACGGGAGCGCTCAACGTGCTTGGCGAGAACGAGGCCATTTCCCTGGTGGAGGAAGTCGGTGAGACCATCGCGCGTCTGGCCCGCCAGGATTCGCCCGTCGACGATGCCGAACTCACCGAAATTGCGCGGCGTCTTTCGGCCCTGACCTTCTTCATCCAGCAGTTACCGTATAACCGGGTCCCCGTTGTTCATTTCCTGACCCCGTTTACCGCCTCCACCCAATCGAAGCGCGTCGCCATCGATTTGCAAGCCTTGCCCGAAATTCCTGCAATTGCGACCAGCGCGCAAACGCAGGTCAAGCCGTCTTCCGGCCAGGCCGACGGCGTCGAGGCTTTCCCGGTTTTCGAGATCGAAACCGGAGCCGAGCCGGAAATCGAAGAACCGCCGGTGTCGCCCGCAAAGTCTGCCCTGCCGCCGACAGCCGCCACCGACAGCCGCGTCACGCCGCCCCAGCCAGATCTCGATGCCGAATTGCTTCCCATCTTCATCGAAGAAGCGCACGAGATTCTGAAAAAGGTCATGGATCATCTCAAGTTGCTCAAGAACTCACCGAGCAATAGCGAAGATCTCGTCGAAATTCGGCGCCGTTTTCATACCCTCAAGGGCAGTGGCCGCATGGTCGGCCTGGCCGAATTGGGTGAAGCTGCCTGGGGGATAGAACAAACCCTCAACCGTTGGTTGCAACTCGAATGGCATGTCACGCCGCCGTTGCTGAAACTGCTTGCCACCGCTCATCGCGTGTTCACGGCCTGGGTCAACCAGATCGACAAAAAGGCCGAATACGGACGCGATGTCTCGGGCCTCATGGCGGATGCCGAACGCCTGCGCAGCAGTGGCGCGCCTACTGACGAACCTGGGCCGACGACTGTCACGCCTGAACCCAGGGTCACGCCCGCCGCCATCGAACCGGAAGCCGAGATCCTGGAAATCGACCTATCGGAAGTCGAAGAACCAGAAATCGAGGTATTGGAAGTCGAAGAACCGAGAATCGGACCATCGGAAGCCGAAGAAGCAGAAATCGAGATATCGGAAGTCGATGAGTCCGATTTCGCCCTCGCTCAGGCCACGCCCGAGGAAGTGGCTGACGAGTTTGTCTTCGATGAAGTCATCGTTTCGCCCGATGAACCCGAGTCCAAGGCGGACGACGAAGAGAGCCGCGCCGAGAGCGTCGCCCCCGAACCTCCCAGGAAAGCAGTAAAGCCGCCCGTATCCGACAGGAAACCCAAACGGCCAGCCGTGCCCAAGTTCGAGCCTTTCGACTTCTCGCCGTTCTTCACGTTCGATCTCGACGAAACGTCCGGTGGACTCAGCACCACAGAATCCGGCTTCATTCAATTCGACTTTGGGCCACCCGCGAGCAAAACCCCCGAACCTGAAGCGTTCTCTGGCGACGAAGATGGGCTGGAAGCGTTCGAACACGAACTGGACGAAGCCTTCGACAATCGTGGCGAGGAAAGCGAGACAAGCACCACCGGTGACGAAAGCTTGCCAGAAATATTGCAGGAAAGCCCCGAGTTCCCGATCGAGGCGATTCAAACCGGCGCCGAAGAATCCTTGCCCGAACTCGAACCCGAATTCAAGTTTGAATTTGAATTCAATTTCGAGTCCGAACGCGAGTCCAAGCCCGAACCAGAACCCGAACTCGAATCCGAACCCGACGCCGACACGCTCTACATCGGCGATATCGAAATATCGCGGGCGCTTTTTGAACTCTATGTGACCGAAGCCCAGGCACACATCGGCACGCTGCACCAGGAGTTCGAGCATCTCGCCGACAACCCCACCCTGCTGCTGCCGGAAGCCTCCTTGCGCGCTGCACATTCATGCGCGGGCATCTCGGGCACTGCGCGCTGCGCCCCGCTGCATTCGCTCGGCAAGGCGCTGGAACTGGCGCAGCAGCGCATACACGACCTGAAACGCCCGCCAACGGCCAACGAACTGGCCCTGCTCAAGACCTGCGCCGATACGCTGGACAACATGCTGACCCGGATCATCGGCCTGTTCATGCCGCTGGAAACGCCGGAGTTGATCGAACAACTCGACAGGATCGGCCATGACCCGGCAACCGACGCCCTTCATAGAACCGACGACAAGGCCATTGTCGAAACCGTAGCGAGAATTTTCCCCGAAGCCGTTGTCACCACCAAACCCGGAGTCCAACCGAAACCTCTCTCCTCGACGACAAGCGCCCTGCCCACCGCACAGGACGAAATCGACGAGCAACTGCTTCCGATCTTCCTCGAAGAAGCCGGAGAACTTCTCAACGAACTGCACATCACCCTGCGCGCCTGGAACGGGGATCTCGCAAACACCGAACACTCCATGCTCGTAAAGCGGCAACTGCACACCCTCAAGGGCAGCGCGCGGATGGCCGGAGCGATGGTTCTGGGCAACCGGGTGCACCAGCTTGAGTCCCGCATGGAGTCGGCGCTCGACACCGGGGACGATACCGCCTCAGTCATTGACGAAATCACTTCCGCGCTGGATGGCATCGAGCAAATGGTCGCTGTGCTGGCGCACGACCCCGCTCCTGAAGCCCCCGTTGCCGAAGCCATACCCGAACCGACGACCGGGCCATCGACCCAGCCCATTGTTGCGGTTGACAGTCCGCCCCACGCGTCTTCCCCGCCGACAAGAAAGCCCCATACCGCTGCCCGCACGACGACCGAAAGCGAAGCCAGCACCGCCGCCCTGCGCGTGCGCGCGGAGATGGTCGATCATTTCGTGAACGATGCCGGCGAAATCGGCGTAGCCCGCACCCGGATCGAAGGCGAACTGCGCCAGTTGCGCCGGAGCATGCTCGACCTCACCGAAAACGTCATCCGCCTGCGCAACCAGTTGCGCGAAGTCGAAATCCAGGCCGACGTGCAGATGCAAACCCGCATCGCTCAGGCCGAAAGCAGCCACGCCGAGTTCGATCCGCTGGAGATGGACCGCTACACCCGCCTGCAAGAGCTCACGCGGATGATGGCCGAGAGCGTCAACGACGTCACCACGGTGCAGCAAAACCTGCTGAAAAACCTCGACAACGCCGACTTCGCCCTGCACAGTCAGGCGCGCACCACCCGCGAACTGCAACAGGCGTTGATGCAGGTGCGCATGGTTCCGTTCGACAGCCTCACCGTGCGCCTGTACCGCATCGTGCGCCGGGGCGCCAGGGATCTCGGCAAGCGCGCCAACCTCGACCTGCGCGGCGGCGGCATCGAAATCGACCGTAGCGTGCTCGAACACATCATCGCGCCGCTCGAACACCTGCTGCGCAACGCGCTGGCGCACGGCATCGAGCCACCGGAAGTCCGTCGGGCGAAGAACAAGCCCGAAATCGGCCAGATCACGCTTACCACACGGCAGGAAAGCAACGAAATCGTCATCGAACTGGCTGACGACGGCGCGGGGCTGGATTTCGAGCGTATCGCCGAGCGTGCGCTCGAACGCGGCCTGATCGGACCAGACGAGATTCCCGATGAGCGTCGGCTTGCCAACCTGATCTTCCTGCCCGGCTTCACGACCGCCGAAAAAGTGACGGCCGTCTCCGGTCGCGGAGTCGGCATGGACGTGGTGAAGGCCGAGACTGCCGCAGTCGGCGGGCGGGTCGAGGTCTCCTCCACCCCCGGCGAGGGGACGATGTTCAGCATCTACCTGCCGCTCACCCTGGCCGTCACCCAGGCGCTGCTGGTACGTTCGGGGACTCAACATTACGCGATCCCGGCAAGCATGATCTCGCAGATCATGGAGTTGAAGATCGACGCCATCGAGCGCCTGCGGACGGAAGGCAGCATCGAATGGTTGGGTCAGCATTACGAATACCGCTATCTGCCGAACCTGCTCGGCAGCCCTGCTGCCAAACCGGAAATCGGTCGCTACAGTTGGGTGCTGTTGCTGCATTCCGGCGCGCAGACCCTGGCCCTGCACGTGGATGGCCTGCGCGGCCACCAGGAAATCATCGTCAAGAACGCCGGCCCGCAACTGACCCGCATCGCCGGCATGTCCGGCGCCACCGTCCTGGGCAACGGCGAGATCGTGCTCATCATCAACCCCATTGCCATGACGAGCCGCGAGATCATCTATGGTCAGGCAAGCAAGGTTCCCGGAACGATTTCGGCATTGATCGAGGCCATATCGGAGCCGGAAACCCCGCATGAGCCGACGGTCATGGTGGTCGACGACTCGCTGACCGTACGCAAGATCACCAGTCGCTTGCTGGAGCGCGAAGGCTACCGCGTCATCACCGCCAAGGACGGCGTCGATGCCATCGAATCGCTGATCGACAACGTGCCCGACGTGATTCTCTCCGACATCGAAATGCCACGCATGGACGGGTTCGATCTCGTCCGCAACATCCGCGCCGACGCCCGACTGAGAGACGTGCCGATCATCATGATCACCTCACGACTGGCCGACAAACATCGAGACTACGCGATGGAAATCGGCGCAAATCACTACCTGGGCAAACCCTACCAGGAAGAAGAACTGCTCGGACTGATCGCCGGTTATACATGGCGCGCATGACAATGTAACGCTCCGGCAACACATATGCTGTGCACCGTTTCAATTCGCACACTGCCCAATCGACCCGGACAGCGTAGAATGCGCGTATGGATACCGTCCCCAACAACCTCACGCACCACTTTCTGGTTGCCATGCCCCACATGGCCGACCCGCATTTTGCTCGCACCCTCACCTACATTGCCGAGCACAATGCTCAGGGCGCACTGGGCGTCATCGTCAATCGCCCGCTCGACATGACGCTCGGCACACTATTCGAGCGCGTGGAGCTTAGGCTCGACGCACAAAATTTCATCACGCAACCCGTCTACTTCGGCGGCCCGGTGCAGACCGACCGGGGCTTCGTCCTCCATCGCCCAAGCGGCGACTGGCATTCCACACTACGAGTCAACGAGGAAGTGGGTCTCACCAGCAGCCGCGACATCCTGCAATCCATCGGCAAGGAAGGCGAACCGCACGATGTCCTCGTCAGTCTCGGCTTTGCCGCCTGGACGGCAGGCCAGCTCGAACAGGAGCTTGCCGACAACGCCTGGCTCACCATTCCCGCCGACATGTCCATCATCTTCGGCATGCCGCCGGAAGCCCGTCTGGCAGCCGCCGTGCACAAACTCGGCATCGATCTCACCCAGATCAGCGAGGTCGCCGGGCATGCCTGAGGGCACGCCGGCCACGACCTCCTCCCTCCCCCGCCTGCCCACGCGCGGTTGCCTTCTCGGCTTCGATTTCGGTCTTGCCCGCATCGGCATCGCCACCGGCGAGATCGAGACCGGCCTTGCCAGCCCGCTTGCCACCCTCGCCCTCGAATCCCGCGCCGCGCGATTTGAAGCCATCTCACGCCTGATCGAAGAATGGCAACCCGTCGCGCTCGTCGTCGGCCTGCCGCGCCCGCTCGACGGCGAAGGCGAGCACGCGCTCGAACCCCGCTGCCGACGCTTTGCCAATCAATTGCACGGACGCTTCCAGTTGCCCGTGCATCTCATCGACGAACGGCTCAGTTCGATCGAAGCCGACTCTAGCCTGCGCGACGCTGGCGTGAGACACTGGCGGGTACGCAAGAAAAAACTCGATGCCGCTGCCGCGCAACTCATCCTGCAACACTTCCTGGACGCCATTCACCATGCAACTTCCTGATGCAGAAACCCTTTGCCGCCAACTGGCCGAACAGATCCGCCCCCACCTCCACCCGAATACCGTTCTCATTGGCATCCGTACCGGCGGCGACTGGCTTGCGCGCCGGCTGCACACCCTGCTCGGACTCAAGCAGCCCCCCGGAGCCATCGACACCTCCTTCTACCGTGACGACTACGGCGCGAAAGGACTGCATGCCAACCCGCAGCGCACCAACATCCCGTTTTCCATCGAAAACACCCCCGTCATTCTCGTCGACGACGTTCTCTACACCGGGCGCACCACCCGCGCCGCGATCAACGAAATCTTCGACTTTGGCCGACCGGCCAGCATCGAACTGGCCGTTCTCGTCGATCGCGGCGGACGTCAGTTGCCCATCGCCGCCCGCTACTGCGCCCACACCCTGCCCGAACCGCTGCCCGCCTCGCAAAACCTGCAACTGGAGCAGACGGAGGCCGGCAACCTGACCCTGAGGTTGATCCATGCGTAATCCACAGCTCAACAGGCATGGTGAGCTGCAACACCTGCTCACTCTCGACGGACTGCCGCGCGAAGTCATCAATAGCATCCTCGATCATGCCGCCCCCTTCACCGAAGTCGCCGAACGCGAAGTCAAGAAACTCCCCCTGCTGCGCGGCAAAAGCATCTTCAACCTGTTCTTCGAGAACTCCACCCGCACCCGCACCACGTTCGAGATTGCGGCCAAGCGCCTGACCGCCGACGTCGTCAACCTCAACGTCTCCACCAGTTCCACCGCCAAGGGCGAAAGCCTGCTCGACACCATCGACAACCTTTGCGCGATGAACGCCGACATGTTCGTGGTGCGCCACTCCGCCAGCGGCGCGCCGGTGCTCATCGCCCAGCACCTCCAGGCCACGGGCCGCGACCACATCCACGTCGTCAACGCCGGGGACGGACGGCACGCCCACCCCACCCAGGGGTTGCTGGACATGTACACGATCCGGCATTACAAGCACGACTTCAGTCAGCTTTCCATCGCCATCGTCGGCGACGTGCTGCACTCGCGGGTTGCGCGCTCGCAAATCGCCGCCCTCAACACCCTCGGCGTCCCCGACCTGCGCGTCATCGCCCCCAAAACACTCCTGCCCACTGCCATCGAGAGCATGGGCGTGCGCACCTTCAGCGACATGCGCGAAGGACTGCGCAATGTGGATGTCGTCATGATGCTGCGCCTGCAAAACGAACGCATGGCTGGCGCGCTGCTGCCCTCTCCGCAGGAATACTACAAAGTGTGGGGGCTGACTCCCGAAAAGCTCCTGCTCGCAAAACCAGACGCCATTGTCATGCATCCTGGGCCGATGAACCGGGGCATCGAAATCGACTCTTCCGTCGCCGACGGCGCTCAGGCCGTCATCCTGCCGCAAGTCACCTTCGGGATTGCCGTGCGCATGGCAGTCATGTGCATGCTTGCCGGACAATGATGTTTCAATTCACATCCGGCATGGCCGGATGACATATATCTGAGGAGGCACGCTTCTCTCGTGCCAGATTATCCCCTTGAAAGGGGAGATTTCAAACCGGAGATTGTTTTAGATGAACATTCGCATCGCCAATGGCCGGGTCATCGATCCTGCCCGCCAGACAGACTGCGTACAGGACGTTTTCATTGCGGACGGCAAAATTGCCGCCTTGGGCAGCGCCCCCGACGGCTTTCAGCCTGCGCGCACCCTGGACGCCACGGATCTGGTCGTCGCCCCCGGCCTCATCGACCTGGCTGCCCGCCTGCGCGAGCCAGGTTTCGAATACCGCGCCACTCTCGAATCCGAGATGGAAGCCGCCATGGCGGGCGGCGTCACCAGCGTTGCCATTCCGCCCGACACCGACCCCGCCCTCGACGAACCGGGTCTCGTCGAAATGCTCTGCTATCGCGCCAAGAAACTCAACCGCGCCCACATCTATCCCATTGGCGCGCTCACCGTCGGTCTCAAGGGGGAGCGTCTCTCCGAGATGGCCGAACTGGTCGAAGCCGGCTGTTTTGCCTTCTCCCAGGCCAACGTTCCCATTCTCGACAACATGGTGCTCATGCGCGCCATGCAATACGCGGCCACGTTCGACTTTCGCGTCTGGCTCCAGCCCATCGCCCCCTTCCTCGCCCGAGGCGGCTACGCCCATGATTCCGATACCGCCAGCCGCCTCGGCCTGACCGGCATCCCCGTGGCCGCCGAAACCGTCGCCCTCTTCACCTACCTGCAACTCGCCAGGACCACCGGCGCGCGGCTCCACATCACCCGTCTTTCCAGCGCAGAGGGGCTGGACCTCATCGAACAGGCCCGTGCGCAAGGGATGGATGTCACCTGCGACATTTCCATCAACCACCTGCATCTGTGCGATCAGGACATCGGCTACTTCAACACCAACTGTCACCTCGTCCCCCCGCTACGCAGCCGGGAAGACCGCGACGCCCTTTCAAAGGGGTTGCTCGGGGGCCGCATCAACGCCCTGTGTTCCGACCACACCCCGGTCGACGACGACGGCAAGCTCATCCCTTTCAGCGAGTCCGAACCCGGCGCCACCGGCCTGGAACTGTTGCTGCCCCTCACTCTGAAGTGGGCCGAAGACAACAAACTGCCGCTCATCGACGCCCTGGCCCGTGTCACATCCGAGGCTGCGCGGCTCGTCGGCATCACCAAGGCCGGTCATCTCGACCCCGGCGCGCGCGCCGATCTCTGCATTTTCGACCCCGCCGCCCGCTTCACCGTCAGCCGTGACGATCTCAAGAGTCAGGGCAAGAACACCCCCTTCCTCGGCTTTGAACTGCCTGGCCGGGTGCGTTACACGATGGTGGAAGGGCAGCTCATGTTCGAGCGGTAAGCCTCATTCGGAGCGTTTTCGGTTTGAACCCCTAAGGAACCTCTGAATATCTGAGTTTTTGAACCTCAAAACGAGCGCATAGCCGTTCATTGGCTCTCAAGAAGAGAAATGAGTTGTTTTTCTTGCCCTCCCAAAGGAGTTGGGAGGCTTTTTGTGCCCTTTTCGGGCACGATGGGCGCAANTTGCCCATCAACTGAGCAACAGCTTTCGCCTGGCCAAGTACAAATTGGCCAGGCCGATCAAGGAAAACACCTGCGCAGCATTCTTTGCGATGCCCTTGTAG
>WRNU01000045.1 GCA_009776435.1 Betaproteobacteria bacterium
TCGATCGCTCCCCTGCATGCTCCCATGAAGCTGTTCCCCGTCAGCAATGGTCAATTGATTGTCGGCGGAATCCCCCTGAAACAACTGGTCGCGCGGGTCGGGCGCACGCCGTTCTACGTGTATGACCGCAACCTGCTGACATTGCGCGTCGAGGAGTTGCGCACCGCGCTGCCCACCCGGCTGAAACTGCATTACGCCGTCAAGGCCAACCCGATGCCTGCGCTGGTTGCGCACATGGCGGCGCGACTCGATGGTTGTGACGTGTCGTCCGCCGGAGAACTGAAAGTGGCGCTCGACGCTGGCGTTGCGCCGCGCAACATCAGCTTTACGGGACCGGGCAAAAACGAAGCCGAACTCCATCAGGCCGTCGCTGCCGGGATACTGGTCATCATCGAATCCTTCCGCGAAGTTCCGCTTCTGGCGGCTGCCTCGAATGCGCTGGGTCTGCCCGCGCGGGTGGCGGTGCGCATCAATCCGGATTTTGAACTCAAATCCGCAGGCATGAAGATGGGCGGAGGGCCGAAGCCCTTTGGCATCGACGTTGCCAGAACGCCCGAACTGTTAAAGACCGTCGGTGAAGCGGGACTCGCATTCGAGGGGTTCCATATGTTCGTCGGTTCACAGAACCTTCGGGCCGGAGCCATTGCCGAGACGTTGCGCAAGAGCTATAGCCTCGTCACCGAACTGGCCGCCGACGCGCCCGCGCCGATCAAGGTCATCAACCTTGGGGGCGGTTTCGGCATCCCGTATTTTCCGGGCGAACAGAGCCTCGACCTGACCCCGATCGGAACCACGCTCACCGGCATCGTCGAAGAGGCCGCAAAGACATTCCCGCAGGCCGAAGTGATCATCGAACTTGGGCGCTACCTGGTCGGCGAAGCCGGTCTGTACGTGAGCCGCATCATCGACCGCAAAGTCTCGAACGGCGAACTCTTCCTGGTTGTCGACGGCGGCATGCATCACCACCTTGCGGCTTCCGGCAACTTCGGTCAGGTATTGCGCAAGAACTACCCGGTCGCCGTCGGCAGCCGCATGCACGCGATCAAGGCCGAATCCGTCACCATCGTCGGTCCGCTCTGCACGCCGCTCGACATCCTGGCCGAACGCATGGTTCTGCCGCGCGCCGAACCGGGCGATCTGATCGTGATTTTCCAGTCCGGCGCCTACGGCGCGAGCGCAAGTCCGCAGGCGTTCCTGGGGCATCCACCGCCGCTGGAAGTGATGATCTGAACACGAGTCGGACGTAAGCTCCTGAGAGCGCCGGGCACAGCCCGGCTATATGATCTGGATGACGCTTTGTGGCCGCGCTGGTGCACGACGCTCTCAAGTATCGGCTCGATTATCGGGGATAAACACGATTGCCCTAGCCCCCATGCCTCAAGTCGTGCAATACGGAAAAATCCAGTAGAATCGCGGTTTCTCCAAGGATACTGTTATGGATGATCGCCCTCCTACTTCACAGAAAAGTCCCTACCAGGCATCCGCCAAAGCAGCCATCGAAGACATTGCCTCCCTACTCGCCGAACGCCCCATCCGCCTGGCTGCCTCCATCATTGACGGCCTGGTTCTGGGCCTTGTGAACTTCTCGATTCAGTACGTTCCTGCTCTCTTCGGCGCGAGAATTTTTAATGACATTGCATGGATTATTGAACATCCATTTCTTTTTGTCATACTGAATTTGGTTTATGGTATTGTCATTTTCACCATCATCAATTTTCCTCTGCTGTGTAAAAACGGGCAAACCGTTGGAAAATATGCATGCAAAATCAAAATTGTGCGTACTGACCATTCACCCGCCGATGTGGATCGGATTGTATTTTACCGTTATCTCCCAATATGGATTGCCATGAGTGTACTTTCAATCTGGATGCTTTCAAATACACCCCCTCCTGACAAACCCTTTATTCCAACGCTCACAGATTTTATTCCGTTGTTCTTGGCCCTTATTCTCATGGCGGGCAATTATCTACTGATTTTCCGCAAATCACGCAAATGCCTGCATGACGATATCGCCGACACCATCGTCATCAAAGCATAACCCCATGCGATTCATATGCCCTTGCTCGATACCGTCCGAACCATCGAGACGCCCGAAGGGGTAAGTATCCGTCTGCGTCTGGCCGGGCCGGTGCCGCGTGCATTGGCCTGGCTGCTCGACTCTCTCATCCGCCTCATCATCTTGCTGGTTACATTGATATTTCTGGCAGAAATGGGCGATTCCGGTTTTGCTATCTGGATAATCATCTTTTTTCTTTTCGAATGGTTCTATCCCGTGCTGTTTGAAGTTCTCGCACATGGCGCCACTCCGGGAAAAAAAGCATTGGGTCTGACTGTATTGCAGGACGACGGCGTACCGGTCGGCTGGTCGGCTTCCGTAGTGCGCAATCTTTTGCGTTTCGTCGACTTTTTGCCGACGCTTTACGCTTTCGGGCTGTACTCGATGTTCCTGAACCGCGACTTCAAGCGATTGGGCGATATCGTGGCAAAAACCATCGTCGTCCATCAAGACAGGCCCACGCCGATGCAAAAACTTCCGCCGGGCTCCGCAACGCCGTTGCCGGTCTGGCTTTCTTCGTCCGAACAACAACTGATCGTCACCTTTGCCACCCGGATTCCCCGGATGACGACGGATCGCGCGCAGGAACTGGCACAGATTCTTGAGCCTGCAAACAACAGCCCGCTACGCGCCCATACCGCGCTCCACGCCGACGTGGACTCCCTGCTCGGCTATGCGCGGCATATCGTCGGGGAGCGTTGAACCTTCATGACGCCCAATGAATTTATCCTTCGTCACGAACAAGAGTGGAAGCAACTCGAAACACTGATCGCCACGCATTTCAAACACCAACCCGCATATCTTCAAAAAAACCTGCCAGACGCGACAGACGCTTCCAGTTCAAAGAACACACCGGAACCGGATCAGGCCGCTTTCCCGGCGCTTTACCGTCGGGCCTGCCTGCATCTGGCCCTGGCGCGCGAAAGGCATTACCCGCCCGCGCTGATCGAGCGTCTCAACCGCCTTGCGCTGTTCGGTCACCAGGCGTTTTACGGCGCACGTTCCCACCTGCTGCACAATATCGCTCAATTCATCTTTTACGGTTTTCCCACGCTGATCCGCGAACACGCGCGCCTTTTCTGGTTTGCCAGCGCACTGCTTTACCTGCCTGCCCTGTTCATGGGCTTGCTGGTATATTACCAGCCGGAAATGGTCTACAGCCTCTTCAATCATGAACAAGTGCTCCAACTGGAGGAAATGTACCGCGCTGGCGGCGCGATCGAACCCGAACCCGGCGCGGGGCGGGAAGCCAATACGAACATCAAAATGTTCGGCTTTTATATCAATCACAATATCTCCGTCGGTTTTCAATGCTTTGCCTCCGGTCTTCTGTTCGGATTGGGCACCGTTTTCTACCTGATTTTCAACGGTCTGATTTTCGGCGCGGTTTCGGCGCACCTGCTCCACCAGGGATCGGCTGAACGCCTTTTCCAGTTCGTCATCGCACACGGCGCTTTCGAACTGACCGCCATCGTGCTTTGCGGCATGGCCGGCCTGATGCTTGGCCGCGCGTTGATCTCCCCTGGACGCCGACGGCGCAGCGAGGCGCTGGCCCACGCAGCAGGCCCGGCAGTGCGGATCGTCTACGGCGCAACGGCCATGCTGCTGATCGCCGCCTTCATCGAAGCCTTCTGGTCTTCCGGCGCCTATCTGCCGTTTTCCGGAAAATTCATCGTCGGCGGATTGCTTTGGGTACTGGTCGCTGCCTATTTCCTGTTCATGGGGGGGCAGCGTGAGACCTGATGCCCTAGCTGTCGAGATTCGCACGCGCGCGCACTGGGAAGCACTCGATCTCGGTCTGGCGCTGGTGCAGACATACTGGCGGAATCTGTATGCGGCCTGGTTCGTCGCCCTGCTTCCGGTCGTTCTTCTGGCGCTGGCGCTGACTTATCTGTTGAGCGACTACGGGTACGGCGTGCTCCTGCTGTGGTGGATGAAACCGTTTTACGATCGGGCGCTCCTGCATGTCCTGAGCCGCGCCGTTTTCGGCGAAACGGTCGACTGGCGCGGCGTCCTGCGCGCCCTGCCCGGCCTGTTGCAGCATTCCGGCCTGTTTCGCGCCCTGACTATTGGGCGCTTCACGCCCCGACGCAGTTTCAGGCTACCGATATGGCAACTCGAAGGCATTTCCGGACAAACACGGTATCGGCGTCTCCATGCACTCAAGGGACACGGCGCCTTCAGCTTGCTCTTCGCATGCGCGACCTTTGAAATGATCCTGCTCTTCGGCATGCTGGGCTTTCTTGTCATGATGCTGCCCCCCGAACTCATCCCGTCGCAGTTGGACACGCTTTTCTCTTTTTATATCGACAACAAGGCCCAGCTCCCATTCTGGTTCGAAATAACCTGCGGCCTCACCTACCTGTTCGTGATCAGCGTCGTCGAACCGTTTTACGTCGCAGCCGGCTTCACGTTATATCTCAACCGGCGCACCGAACTCGAAGGCTGGGACATCGAACTGGGCTTCCGCACGCTGGCCGCCCGCCTCGAAGCACAGCAGACTCCATCATGAAGGCCTCGGTCATTCTTCGGCTCCATCGCTGCCTGCTACTCGGCCTGTTTCTATCCGGCCCGGTGTTCGCGCAAACGGGTGACGCGCCGTCTGCATCCGGCCATGATAGCCCGGCCTATGTCACCCAGGCGCGAAAAGCCATCGATGACGTCCTGGCGAAACCCGAATTCGATCGAACCCGGATCATCAAAAAACCGAAATTGAAAGAATTACCCGCTGAAGAGGATAATGGCCTCCTGGATGCCTTCCTCAAATGGCTGGACAAACTCTTACAGGACAACTCTCAAAGCGAATCGCAAAGCGACTCCCGAAGCAAACCGAAGTCGTCTGATTCGTCCAGGAAAAGTTCGAATGATTTGGGCCGGGTCTTCGCCCAATCCGGGCAAATGATCCTGTGGCTGCTGGCATTCGTGCTGATCGCGCTACTGGTAATTTATTCAAGGCATTGGCTGCCTTTTTTCGGCTGGCGACGTTCCCGTGCCGATTCCATGTCCTCGATCCAGCAGGTTGACAGCACCCTTGAATCCGCCGAGGCGCTGCCCGAAGACATCGCCACAGTAGCCGAACGTTACTGGAATGAGGGCCAAAAAGTTAAGGCATTGAGTCTGCTCTATCGCGGGACGATCGAACTGCTGACGGCACATCATTGCATCGATTTTCCGCAAGGCGCCACGGAAGAAGAAATACGCCTGCTCGTCGGCAGCGCCCTGCCTTCGCTCAAGGAGGATTTCGGCAGTATCGCACGAGCCTGGCTCCGTCTGGCCTATGCGCACCGCCCGCCCGCAGACATTGTCGACCTGCTGGCAGGATTCAGCCGTCTTCGGCAGGCCGAAGGAACAGCCTCATGAGAATCTCCATCGGGAAACTCATCGTCTGGCTACTTTTGCTGCTTTTGCTGGCATTTTTCCTGTGGGCCATCAGCAAGATCGAATACGTCGAAGAGAAAATCACCGGAGATTTTCGAGGAGCCGCCTTGCGCAATCCGCTGCTCGCCGTCGGACGGCTGGCCGAGCATTACGGCGCGACCGCACACCATGTTCCCACCTACCGCAAACCACCCCAATCCGGCGCGACGCTGGTATTTACCGCGCCGCGCCACTGGTTCACGCCGGAGCAAAACGACGCTTTGCTGGACTGGGCGAAAACGGAGGGCAGTCACCTGATCGTTGTCCCGCAACAACTGCAACAACGTGGCAAGCGCATGGGCCGCAATGAAATGGCCCACGATACGTTACTGGTTTCACTGGGGATTTCCGTCAGAAACCTGGGTGCAGCAGAGGATGACTCAGACGAACCGTATCCGGACGAAGATGCCGATGCCCTTCCCGATCTGTTGCAGAAAAGCATGAGACTGACGAAACCGGAGGCTCTAACCATCGAACTGCCCGATGGTACACATCTGAAAGCCAGATTCAGTCCGCAATGGCGGATCAAAGACCTTGAAGAAAACAGCGACTGGCATATTTCGGACCCCGGAGACGAGGATGACGGCTACGTCCTCAGCCAAATGCTGGGCAAGGGGCGTGTCACGGTTCTTACCAATCTCGATTTCATCAATAATCGCATGATCGGCGAGGACGATCATGCCGCGCTTTTCGTCTATCTGGTTTCATTGGAAAAAGGTCAGGACATCTGGTTCGTTCATGGCACCGATGTCCCCGCGCTCTGGCGCTGGCTCGTCAATTATGCCTGGACGGTTCTCGTTGCCGCCGCCCTGCTGCTGATCACCTGGCTGTGGTCGATCTCGCGGCGTTTCGGCCCCCTGCTGCCCGCCCGTTCCCGCGCTCGCCGCAGCATCGCCGAACACGTGGCCGCCAGCGCGCGTTACTTATGGCGCGGCAAACAGGAACAGGCGCTTTATCGGACTCTTTGCAACGATTTTTATCAACGGGCCTACCTGCATCATCCCCATTGGAGCCAGTTGTCGGTACAGGAGTTGAACCAGGAAATCGCCCTTTTCGCGCATGAAACTCAGATTCCGCAGCTATCCGGCCTGACCGAACAGGCCGTCGAGCGCCTGCTCGATACCTCCCGCCCACGCGACAAAAACCAGTTCGCCGCCGATTCACATCTTTTGGACATTCTCCGGAACAGATTATGAACGACACCTCTACACAAGATCCGTCCACCCAGGAACCGCCGACCGCTTCCAAGGACACGGCGCAGAAAAACCTGGAAAAAACCTGGCGCTTCGCAGCGCGCATGAAAGAAGAGATCGGTCGTGCGCTGATCGGCCAGACGAGGGCGCTGCACCATACGCTGATCGCGCTGTTTGCCGGCGGGCATGTGCTGATCGAAGGGGTTCCGGGTCTGGGAAAAACCCTGCTTTTCCGCGCGTTGGCACAAACTTTCAATGGCAGTTTTTCGCGTATCCAGTTTACGCCCGACCTGATGCCGTCTGACGTTACCGGCCACGCGCTCTATGACCTCAAGTCGCAGGAATTCAGCATCCGCCGTGGGCCGGTGTTTACTCACCTGCTGCTGGCCGACGAAATCAACCGCGCGCCGGCCAAAACCCAGGCTGCGCTACTCGAAGTCATGCAGGAGCAACAAGTCACCATCGAAGGCGAAGCGCACGCTCTGCCGCGTCCGTTCATGGTCATGGCGACACAGAATCCGATCGAGCAGGAGGGCACTTACCCACTGCCGGAAGCACAACTCGATCGCTTTCTGTTCAAGGTGCTCATCGACTACCCGACATTCGACGAAGAACTGCGCATGCTTGAGACGGTCACCCGGAATCAGGTCGGCGACGCCCTCAATGTCGCCGCCGTACAAACCATCGTCTCGCCACAGATCATCACGACGATCCAGCAGATCACGGCGCGAATCACCGTCGACGCGCGTATCATCGACTATGCCACACGTATTGTACGGGCCACGCGCGACTGGTCCGGCCTGTCGATTGGCGCAGGCCCGCGCGGCTCGATCGCGCTGATCCGCGCCGCCCGTGCGGCCGCCGTGTTGGCCGAGCGCGATTTCGTCACCCCTGACGACATCAAAACCGTCGCGCTGCCCGCATTGCGCCACCGTGTCACCCTGACGCCGGATTTTGAAATGGAGGGCCGCACGGCCGACCAACTGCTCGGCGCTCTGCTCGAACACGTCGAAGTACCGCGCCAATGAGACCCGCCCCCCGCCTGTTCTGGCTCATCTCAGGATGGCTGGCCTGGGCTGCGCTTGCCTCCCTCTGGCCGACATTGGTCACACCCTGGATGGCTGGCGGCATCGCGCTCCTGCTCTTCGTCGTGCTGGACGGCTTGCGGGTGAGGCGGCAGACGCCACCCCGAATCACGCGCAAGGCGGCCCATGCCCTGCCGGTCGGCGTATGGCGCGAAGTGTCGTTGGAGATCGACAACCCGCTGTCGCAACAAAGTGTCGTCCGCGTTTTCGACCATTATCCGTCGGCCTGCGACATGGAAGGCTTGCCATTGACCTTCACCCTCGCGCCGCAAACCCGAGTCCGCGCCGCTTACCGGCTGCGCTTCACTGAGCGCGGCGAGCATTCCTTCGCCGGTATCGAAGCCTTGATCGATTCTCCGTTCGGCCTCTTGCGCCGCCGCGTGTTCATTGAAGCGCCGTATTGTGCGCGTGTTTATCCCAACTTTGCCGCCGTGGCCAAATATGCCCTGCTCGCCACCGACAATCGTCTGAGTCAGATCGGCGTGCGCCAGCGACGACGCCGTGGCGAAGGGCTGTCCTTTCACCAGTTGCGCGAATACCGCGAAGGCGACACGCCGCGCCAGATCGACTGGAAAGCCACCGCCCGCGTCAATAAACTGATTTCCCGCGAATATCAGGACGAACGCGACCAGCAGATCATGTTCCTGCTCGATTGCGGCAACCGCATGCGCGCCAGGGAAGACGACGGGTCGCTCTCGCATTTCGACGAGGCGTTGAATGCGCTACTGCTGCTGGCCCATGTCGCCTTGCGTCAGGGCGATGCCGTCGGCTGCCTGAGTTTCGGCCACGATACCCGTCTGATTCCTGCGCGCAAGGGACACGCCGCATTGAACCACCTGATGGAGCGGCTCTTCGATCTGGAACCGGGCAGCAACTCGCCGGACTACCGTAGCGCGGCCACACACATTGCGAAAACCGTCCGAAAACGCTCGCTCGTGCTGATCCTGACCAATCTGCGCGACGAGGACGATGAAGAACTGCGCGACGCCATCGAAGTGCTGCGCCGCCGCCATCTGGTATTGCTGGCCAGTCTGCGCGAAACCGCCGTGCAACGCCTGATCGAGCTTCCGCGCAATACATTTGAAACCGCACTCGAAGCCGCTGCTGCGTTAGAATACATCAGCATCCGCAGTTCGACCATCGAGCGCCTGAAACGCAGCGGCGCGCATGTGCTCGATGTTACCCCGTCGGCGCTGCCCATTGCGCTGGTCAACCGCTACCTGGATTTCAAAAGCAGTGGAGTCTTATAAAATCAGTCGAGCGGCGGCGCTGGTCCGCCACACCTCACCCCCTTCACCTGCAACATGAATCAAGAATGAACACATCCGACCTGGAACAGATCGTCATCGACGCCCTTGAAGATGTCAAGGCGCGTGACATCGAAGTCATCGACACTTCCCGTCTCACCTCGCAATTTGAACGCATCATCGTTGCCAGCGGCGATTCCGGTCGACAGACACGGGCGCTTGCGCGCAACGTCCTGGATCGCGTGCATACTGTAGGGGTCAAGCCGCTCGGCATCGAAGGCGAGCAAAACGGCGAATGGGTGCTGGTAGACCTGGGTGAAATCGTGGTCCACATCATGCAGCCAGCCATTCGCGCCTATTACCGACTCGAAGAACTCTGGACGATAGCCCTTCCCCACCGAGCCACCACGAACGCGCCAGGAGCGTAAGTCATGAAGCTTCTCATTATCGCCGTCGGTCATCGCATGCCCGCCTGGGTTCAGGCCGGCTTTGAAGACTATTCACGCCGCATGCCGCACGAACTGCAGATCGAACTGATCGAAGTCAAGGCCGAAACGCGCAACAAGGGAAAGACCCGGCAGACGATGCTGGATGCCGAAGCGGCCCGTATCGAGGCCGCCCTCCCGGTGCGTTGCCGCCGGGTGATTCTCGATGAACACGGTACCGACCTCACCAGCATGGCGCTTGCGCACCGCCTGGGCGAATGGCGAAGAGACGGCGAGGATGTTGCTTTCATCATCGGCGGACCGGATGGCCTCGCCCCGGCGTTCAAGGACAGCGCGCACGAATCCTTCCGGCTCTCCAACCTCACCCTGCCCCACGCGCTCGTGCGGCCACTGCTCGCCGAAGCCCTCTACCGGGCATGGAGCATCACACACAACCACCCCTATCATCGAGGCGAATGAAGGCTCTTTACTGCGTCTACCTCGCCTCTTCCAGCCCACGCCGTCGTGACCTGTTGCGCCAGATCGGCGTAAATTTCGATGTGCTCGCCTTTCGCTCCGGCGAACGTGGACAGGATGCCGATGTCGACGAAACGCCCCTTCCGGACGAATCTTCCGAAAAATATGTCGAGCGCATTGCTCTGAGCAAGGCGCATGCCGGCATGCGACGCCTGCTCTGGCGCAAACTGCCGCGTCGTCCCGTGTTGGCGGCCGATACCGTCATCGACCTCGATGGCTGCATCATCGGAAAGCCTGTCGACGTCGATGAGGCGCGCGACATTCTCCGGCGGATCGAAGGCCGCAGTCATCGCGTCCTGACCGCCGTCGCGCTCAGCAACGGCAGACGCACCCAATCGCGCCTGTCGGTGAGCGATGTGGAATTCCGTCCGCTCACCGAAGCCGATATCCGCCGTTACATTGCCACCAATGAGCCGATGGACAAGGCCGGCGCCTACGGCATACAGGGCCGCGCCGCAGCCTTTATCGCAAGAATCTGCGGCAGCTATTCCGGCATCATGGGACTGCCGTTGTTCGAGACGGCCTGCCTGCTGGACAATTTCGGTTATCGGTATGAATCTGCCGAGCCATGATCGTGCTTGCTGTACAATACGTAACGATACATAAAGCTCAGGAGATACCATGCTGGTCATCAGTGCGACCGACCTGGCACGACGTACTCGTGAAGTGTTGGATAAAGTAGTCATCCATGGGGCAACCGTCGTCGTGGAACGGAATCAAAGGGTGATTGCCAGAATTGCTCCAGAAGTTCCCCATATAACCGCCAGCGCGGCGCTCGCTGGCCTGGAGGGGGTACTGCCCCCGGAAGAAGCCGACGCATGGCTCAGGGACATTCGTGGAAATTTTGATGAAACGGTGCGCGATCCACGGGTGTGATCCTCGATCACCATGAGCACCGAATTTTTGCTGAATTTCACCCCGCAGGAAGTGCGGGTAGCCATCGTCGAACAAGGCGTGGTGCAGGAATTGCATGTCGAGCGACCCGCAAGTCGGGGCATCGTCGGCAACATCTACCTTGGCCGGGTCGTCCGCGTCCTGCCGGGCATGCAGTCCGCGTTCATCGACATCGGTCTCGAACGCACCGCTTTCCTGCACGTCGCGGACATCTGGAGCGAGCGCCAGAACAGCGACACGACACGCTCCATCGAGAGAATCCTCGCCGAAGGCCAATCCACGATGGTCCAGGTGCTCAAGGACCCGATTGGCACCAAGGGCGCGCGACTGTCCACGCAAATCAGTCTGGCGGGGCGTCTGCTCGTCTATTTGCCGCAGGACAGGCACATCGGCATCTCACAGCGCATCGGAGATGAATCCGAGCGCGAACAACTGCGCGAACGCCTCGGTCGACTCGTTCCGGAAGAGCACTCCGGCGGCTTCATCGTCCGCACGATGGCCGAAAATGCCACCGACGAAGAACTGACCGTCGACATTGCCTACCTGCACAAGCTTTGGGGAGAAATCCTCCATACCTCCAGGAATCTCGAAGCACCCTGTCTGCTGCACGAGGATTTGAACCTTGCCCAGCGCATCCTGCGCGATCTGGTCAACGACGACACCACGCGCGTGCGCATCGACTCGCAGGAAAACTTCGTCAAGCTCCGGGACTTTGCCGCCGAATACACCCCCAAGGTTCTGCCGCTCCTGGAACTCTACAACAGCGATCGTCCGCTTTTCGAGCTGTACAACGTCGAGATGGAAGTCCAGAAGGCGCTGGCCCGCCGCGTCGACCTGAAATCCGGCGGCTATCTCATCGTCGACCAGACGGAGGCGCTGACCACCGTCGACGTCAACACCGGGGGATTCGTCGGCATACGCAATTTCGACGACACCATTTTCAAGACCAATCTCGAAGCGGCCCAGGGCATTGCCCGGCAACTGCGCCTGCGCAACCTGGGCGGCATCATCATCATCGACTTCATCGACATGGACAGCACCGAGCACCGGGAAATCGTGCTCGAAGAATTCCGCAAGGCGCTCGGCCGCGATCACACCAAGATGAGCCTGAACGGTTTCAGTTCCCTGGGACTGCTGGAAATGACCCGCAAGCGTACACGCGAGTCGCTTGCCCATCTGCTGTGCGAATCCTGCCCCACCTGCGATGGCCGGGGCGAGATCAAGACCGCGCGCACGGTTGCCTACGAAATCTTCCGCGAAGTGCTGCGCGAGGCGCGCCAGTTCAACGCCCGTGAATTCCGCGTCCTGGCCAACCCTGAAGTCATCAATCTTTTTCTCGACGAAGAGAATCAATCGCTGGCGATGCTCTCGGATTTCATCGGCAAAAAAATCTCACTACATGCCGAAGCGAGTTATACACAGGAACAATTCGATATCGTGCTTCTATAAGTTTCGCGCTATTGAGCAGATTCCCCGGCCTTGCGCGACCGATTGCGCATCATCGGAATGCGTGCGCAAAAACGACGCTTTACCAACCTGAAATGGCACAAAGTTGGCAGTCGATACCGTCGGATTTTCGTTATATTCAGATCGTCTCCGATACTCGACCGGATTGAGCATCGATGAACCAGACCGTATTGTTTACCCGCGAGCCTGTCATCAACAAAAAACGGGCGATTACCGCCAACCGGCTGATCGCCCATGGCCCGGATGTTGCCTCCGTTGCAGAAGCACTCAATACCGTCAGCGAATACTGGCCTGAACAATACCCGGTATTTCTCAGCCTTGAACGGCTGGTTCCCACGCCCGATCTGATGAATTGGCAGATACCCCCCAACGCGCACGTGGAAATCCCGGCGCAAACGCTGAATCACCCCCGGACACAGGATCTCCTGCCGCAACTCCAGGAGGCAGGGATCGGGATCTGCCTGACGTGGTATTCGCCGGACATGACACTCCCGTCGGATGTGAACTGGCGTTTCATCCTCATCGACGGTCGCAGACACCCGACCGCCAATGGCACGCCCGGACTGAGCCTGGCCTGGGGACTACCCGACGTAGCCGCTTTCAGGCAAGCCATCGTCAGCGGCTACGACGGCGCTTCGGGCTGGTTTTTTCTCAATGACAGACCGGCCACAAAAGAACTGGCAGCCAACCACGCGCAGATCATCCGTCTGCTCAATCTCGTGCGCAACGATGGAGAAATCCGCGAGATCGAGAATGTGCTCAAACAGGATGTGGCCCTGTCCTACAAACTGTTGCGCTACATCAACTCACCGGGTTTCGGACTGATGGTCGAAATCCAGTCCTTCCGCCACGCAGTAAGCATTCTCGGTTACGACAAGCTCAACAAGTGGCTGTCCCTGCTCCTGGTGACGGCCAGCCGCGATCCGGGCGCACCGGCAATGATGCAGACCGCCATTGCCCGAGGGCGATTCATGGAACAGATCGGCGCGTACTTTCTCGATGGTACGGGCTGCGAAAATCTTTTCATCACGGGCGCCTTTTCGATGCTGGGCATCCTGCTCGGCACCTCGATGCAGGCGATACTCGACGAAATGCTGCTACCGGAGCCGATTGTTGACGCTCTGCTCTTCGATCAGGGCGACTACGCGCCGTTCCTGCGTCTGGCCCGCGCTTGCGAGAACTTCGAGCCGGACCCGCTCATCCAGGCAGCAAACGATTTGCATCTCGCCTCCGAGCAGATCAATCAGGCCCAACTCGTGGCGCTCGGTTTCGCCGACGACCTGCAAGCCTGAGATCATCCGCGACCATGCGCCCATAAAAAAGCCGACAGGCTCTGTCGGCTTCTAAATACTGACTGACCGGATGATCGCGCTTACTTCAACGCCAAAATCCAGGTAACGAGCGTCTTTGCCTCCTCGGGAGTGACTGCATTGGGAGTCATCGGCACTTGTCCCCACACCCCTACGCCACCCTTGACCACTTTTTCGGAAAGCGTGGCGGCGGCGTCTTTCTGTCCGGCGTACTTGGCGGCGACCTCCTTGTAAGACGGGCCAATCAGCTTGGCGTCAACCTTGTGGCATGCTATACAGATCTGGGCTTTGGGTGACACCTTCTTGAAGTCTTCGTCGCCGGCGGCAAAGGCCGACGCAGAGAAAAGAAAACCAGCGGCAACAGCGATGGCAAGTGATGCTTTCATCATAATCCCCTTGAAATGATTGTGCATGGGCCAAGAGATATTACGTCATTTGCGTGCGTTTGCATACTGCAAGACAGCAATGACCAGCACAGACACAAAATATTCCATACATTTCATCCTTTCCGTCAACATGGCGCAGGACGGACAAAACGCGGCATGACGGCTCACTCCAGCCCGCGCGCGCGCAGGATTCTGAGCCACATCCGATACAAAGCGGTACAACAGGCCGTGCCGCCTCGGAAACCACGGCACGATACGCATAGTTGCCATGCTTTCCAGTGAAAGACCGGAAAACCCGTCTTCCGTCACCCGAAACCCTCCCTGCACAGCAATTATTTTTTGTAGCGTCACATATTAAATTCTCCATTTCGAAAGAATCTGAAATTGTCTTGCGGATCAGGTTGAACACGGGTCGAACGCAATCCTCACCATAGATAGCGGGAAAACTCAAAACAAGCGAAAATGATAAAATGGTATTATTACGTATACATTGCCTTCATTTCGTAACAAGACTTACGCAGGAGTGTATGATACGCACTGGTGTATGCTGAACATTGCTGGTAGGGAACACACATCCAGCACAGTCGGCCCTCCCTCTTGGGGGAGAGGCAGCACACCGAGGGCGTAACGGAGGGAGTACGAGGGGTCCCTGACCCAGGGGTCGGGCGACTCGGAAGGTATCGAAGTTTCTGGTCTGGAGTAGTCGAACGTGGGTTTTTTCGGTCACTTATTCTCTTTTTTCCGCAGGAAATCCCTGCCTGATCACATCGAAGATCACCTGGAGGAGCGTCGTCTGCATCCCCGTGTGAACCCCAAGGAAGGAACCAGGGTTCTCGTGATCGACGATTCCCTCACCATCCTTACGGCAATGAAACGCTTCCTCGAGTCGGCGCACTGCGTTTTCCTGGGCGCGCTGGATGCAAAAATGGGCATGGAAGCCGCCCTGACCAAGAAGCCGGATTTGATCTTTCTCGACATCGTGATGCCCGGCATCAACGGTTTCGCGGCGCTACGCGCCCTGCGCAAGAATTCCCGTACCCGTGAGACGCCCATCATCATGATGAGCGGCAACGAACAGGCCAAGGCGCAGTTCTTCGGCGCGCACATTGGCGCTGACGACTTCATGAAGAAGCCGTTTTCCCGCTTTGAAGTGTTTGGCCGCATCGCCCGCCTGCTCGATACCGACCGGATTCCACGTCGGCTATCCAGCACCGGCCCTTCCGCGCAGGATTCCAAAGAAGAACTGCCGCAAGCTGAAATCGAAAAACTTCCTGCTCCCCCCTCTGCTGCGCCTTCCGAGGAAACCGACCAGGCCGCAGCCGTTGCAGCAACCCCCGATGAGCCTCCCGAACCTGTATTGACGGTCGTCCAGATCGTCGAGTCTCCCGTTCCTGAACCCGTTGCGCAACAGCCGGCTCCTGCAGATGCAGTTCCTGCAGACACGACTGAAGAATCCGCTGCACCCCTGGCGCCACCTTCTCCGGCGCCCACGCCCCCGGTTTCCGCGCAGGTGGTTCCCATCACGCAACCGTCCGCTCAAGCTCCGCATTCAGGCGTTTCGCCGGAACTATTGACCCGGATCGCGCGCGTGGCGCAACTCGCGCAATCGGACCCCGAAGCGTTGAAAACCCTTGTGGCCCTCTCGGCCCAACTGGCTACCCAGTACATGGCAACCGTTGGGGCAACTGTTTCTCAAGAAGAAAAGAAAAAGCCTGAAAAGCATAAGCCTGTCACGCAAGCGCGGGCAAGGGCGACGTGATTTTTCGTGATTCTTTCTTGTGCCACGGGTGAACGGTAGAATGAACTGAATCGTTTGCCCCTCTGACCCGACTTTGGCATCCGGGGCTTCAGCTTCAATTTCCCGAAAGGCGGAGAACCGACATGAAACTCAGCAGCAACAGTTTTTCCGATGGTCAGAGAATTCCAGGAGAATTTGCTTTTGCCATACCCGATACCGCCCATCGCGTAAGTCTGGGCGACAATCGTAATCCACACCTTGCCTGGAGCGATGTTCCCGAAGGGGTCAGGAGTTTTGCCCTGATCTGTCTCGACCCGGACGTACCCAGCAAGGGGGATGATGTTAACCAGGAAGGCCGTAGCGTGCCTGCCGATCTGCCCAGGGTGGATTTCTTCCATTGGGTGCTGGTGGATTTGCCTGCCGAACTGCGCGAAATCGCCGCTGGCGAGTTTTCCAACGAAGTCACTCCCCGTGGTAAAGCCGGTCCTTCTGCCCCCCACGGAGCGCGGCGCGGCATCAACGACTTCACAGCCTGGTTCGCTAATGACAATGACATGCGTGGCGACTATTTCGGCTACGATGGCCCCCTGCCGCCGTGGAACGACGAAATCATGCATCGCTATGTCTTTACGCTTTACGCACTGGATGTAGAGCGGCTGCCGATCGAAGGGCATTTCAACGGCCCTGCCGTTCTTGCCGCCCTGCAAGGACATATCCTTGCGCAGGCCAGCCTGATGGGGACGTATACCCTGAATCCGAAATTGGCATAATGTCTCTTCCCCTATAAAGCCCAACGCCCGCATTTTTGAGAGGAATGCGGGCGTTGTGTGTGTAGGGTGCCTGACGAT
>WRNU01000046.1 GCA_009776435.1 Betaproteobacteria bacterium
GTCTTCGTCTCGGACACCATCGCCGTCACCAAGCTCGCTCCCGGCTCGCTCACGGTGTGGACGGCGCACCGCACCGACGGTCGCCCGGTACTCGGCGCAAACCTGCAGTGGACCGACGGTCACGGCGTGCTGGCTCAAGCAACCACCGACGCCAATGGACTTGCCACGCTCTCGCACGCCAGCCCGGAACGCACCTACCTGCTCGGGCAGGACGGGGTAGGCGGCGTTTTCGTATCCGAGAATTTCTATTACGACAGCGAAATCTACGACACCAAGCTCTATACGGTCACGGATCGGCCCCTTTACCGGCCCGGAGACGAAGTACATCTGAAGTTCCTGGCGCGCGAGTACCATGCGGCCAACCGATCCTCGCCCGCACGCGCGGGCGGGCTCGACATCGTCGTCCTCGATCCCAACGGTTCGCCGGTCTGGTCGGGCAATGCGCAACTCGCCCCGGATCGCGGCGGCGAGGCCAGGTTCCGCCTGCCGCCGAATGCCACGGCGGGCGGCTACGAAATCCGGGTCAAATACCAGAACAAAACCTATGGGGCCGCTTTCCGTGCCGCCGAGTACGTGAAGCCGCACATGGAAATTGCGATCACGCCCGACAAGGCCAATTTCAAGACCGGAGAACCCGTTTCCGGCACGATCCGTCTCACCTACCCGAACGGCGATCCGGTGAAAAACGCCGCCCTCGATCTGACCCTGCGCGCGCAGGTATTGACGATGGTGCAGGGCGAATTGCGTTACGGCGGCCTTTTCCCGATCGAACAGGCTACCGACGTCCTGACCACGAACGATCAGGGCGAGGCGAAATTCTCGCTCCCCCCTGCGAAAGAGCCTTCACGGCTCATCCTCTCCGTGCTCGCCACCGACGGCGCAGCCTACCGGGTGCGGAAAACGAGCGAACTCCTGATCGAACGCGCGGCAACGAACTGGAAACTGACGAGCGCGCGCAAATTCTCGATGTCGGGCGAACGCATGCGTTTCCTGCTGGAACCGGAAGGACCTGAAAAAGCCGCCGCGCCCGTGCAATGGGAAATCGTCCGCCTCGAAAGCCAGGAAAAGACAACCGGCGTATTCGATGCCTCCGCCCGCGAATGGACGCACACGTTCGAGAAGCCCGGCTCCTACTCACTGCTGCTGCGCGATGATCAGGGCCGACTCGTTGCCGCCACGGCACACTGGGTTGGAGGTCAGGACAAGGAAGCGCAAACCATCAAAACGCTGCCCGGAACCATCGAAATGGTTCTCGACAAGGAACGCTACAAGCCGGGTGAGACGGCTGAAGTGTTGATGACCTTCTCCGACCCGGTCGACGAAGCCCTGCTCACCCTGGAGCGCGACCGCGTGGAAGCCAGCGCACTCCTGACCGCAGCAAAGGGCAAACACGCGAACTGGGTCAACGCCGAGCGCCTCGCCCCCAACCAGTGGCGCGTGCGTGTGCCCATCACCGAAGAGCACGCCCCGAACATGACCCTCTCCGTGGCCTACGTCAAAGCGGGCGAATACGTCTTTCAGAACGCCGGACTGGTGGTTGAAACCGCGAGGCTCGCGCTCGACATCAAGCCCAACAAACCGGTTGTAAAACCGGGCGAGACCGTGGAAGTCGACATCGACGTCAGTCTGGCCGGCAAACCGGCGCGGGCCGTGCTGACGGTTTCCGTCGTCGACGAGATGATCTACGCCCTGCAACCGGAAATCGCTCCCGACATGGTGGAATTCTTCCAGCATGTCCGGCGCAACAACGTGCGCACCAGCGCAAGCCTGAACTTCATCACCTACGACGAAGCCTTCAACTACGCCAGCGATGCCTCGCGGCAACCGCCTGCTCGTCATCAGTACAACGAGCGCGCCATCAAGGTGCTCGAACGCGCCCGCCGCGACGATACCGATACGGCGGCATGGGAACCCGCGCTGGTCACCGACGAAAACGGTCGCGCCCGGTTCAGGTTCAAGATGCCGGATGCCCTTTCACGCTGGCGCATCACCGTGCGGGCCGTGACGCTGGACAAGGACTCGCCCAGGGGTCGGCAACCCGCGCGGCAGGATGCCGTCTACGGGCAACGCGCCGCCTGGATGCAATCCGACAAGCCCCTGTACGCCAAATGGACTTCGCCCAACTGGATGCGCGAGGGCGACGCCCCCGTCGCATCGCTCGCCGTCTTCAACAACACCGGCGGCTCGCGTGATGCCGACATCACGCTCAAACTGGCAAAAGAAACCATTACCCAGAAAGCGACGCTCCCGCACGGCGTCACCTGGCTGTCGTTCAATCTGCCCCCCTTCAGCGGCGAACAACCGGCGCGGCTGGAAGTGCGCACGGCGGGCGAACTCGTCGACGCGCTGGAAACCCCCTTGATCGCCGAATCCACACGCTGGCAAGGGCTGCAGGAACAAGCCATTGCCCTGGAACGCGGAAAGGCATCCCTCCAATTGCCTGCCGATGCCCGACAACTGAAGTTGCGTCTGGCCGCCAGCGGCAGCGAACACTTCCTGCGCATCGCCGATTCCCTGCTCGAATATCCGTGGGGCTGTGTCGAACAGACGGCGAGCCGCCTGATTCCGCTGTCCATCATCACGCCGCTGTTTTCATCGGATCGTGCGCAGGGCAAAGCCGCGCACCTGCGGCAAACCCTCTACAGCCAACGCCTGCGCCTGGCCGCGCTGGCAGGGCCGGAAGCCGTCTTCGGGTGGTGGGGGCAAGGCACGGACAATAGCGCCCTGATGACTTCCTACGCCTACTACGCCGACTGGCGGGCCACCCGTGCGCTGGGAACCAGCCTGCCCGCCTCGCACTGGGAGCGGGTGCTGACGGTCTACCGTGACCACGCCGCAAAAGAACCGTACCTGCATCAGGCGCTTTCCCTGTGGTTCATCCAACAGATCGGACTGCCGGTACGCACGCAGGCAGAAGGGCTGCTCGCAGAGTTGGCGAAAAAAGGCGACGAAAGCAATAAAAACCCTGACGCGGACGCAGGCAGCCCTCTTCTGAACGCGCCCGATTCGCCGCTCGGACTTGCCTACGCGCGGGTACTGACTGCAACCGTCGCCAGAGAGGCGGGCATTACTTCCCGCGCGGACGGCGGCTCGCTCGCCAATGCCACGCAACGCCTGTCGTCGAGCGAATTGCCTTCCGCGCACGCCCTGCTGCTCCTGTTCAACAAAGGCGCAAAAGACAAGGAAACCGCCGTCACGACCCTGCTTGCCGGCATCTCCGAAGAAACGCCGACCCTCGATCGGGCGCTGGCGCTCGCATGGACGCAACAGGCGCTTGGCGGCAAGCTCGCGCTCCACCCCGCCGATGCCAGTCTCAAGCCTGCCGATAGAAAATGGCAGGAGGTCGCTGCCTCATCCTCCGCCCTGGCCGACACCCGCCCCGAATGGCTCTGGCCTGCCGACACGCGCCTGCCCGAAACACTTCAGGTTCTCAATGCGCCCGCCAGACTCACGGCGATCCTGCGCTACGAGAGCGAAGAAAGCGGCAAGAGCACTCTGCCGGTCGAGGTCGAGCGTAAGCTCTATCGTCTGGAACGGCGCAAATCCGAGAAAGAGGTGACCGGCTACGCGCTCGTTCCCGTCGACCCTGCCGCCGGACTTTCCACGCAGGAACTCTACCTCGATGAAATCCATCTTTCATCGAAACAGACCCATCGCTACGGCGTCGTCGAAGTTCCATTGCCGCCGGGAGCAGCCATCGAACGCACCACCTGGGGCATCAGCCTGATCGGACAGGAAGGCGAGGAACCCCGACCCATCGATCGTGGCAATGCCGAAGAGCACCGAAACCGCTACGGCGTTCCCGTCGAGATCCTGCCGGCCGACGGAGACGTTGTCGTGCGTCATCTCCTGAGAGTGAGTCAGAGTGGTCGCTTCACCCTGCCCCCGGCGCGCTACTACCGGATGTACCAGCCTTCGATGAAGGCGTATGCCGGGGAGAAAGACGGGACATGGGTCGTGAAGTAGCAGGCGCGCGAATCCGGGCAGGCATCCTGGCCTGTTGCGGTTTCGCGTTCGCCATGCCAACTGCCCCGGCAAACGCCAGACCCAGTGCGGAGTCCGCCCCTGCGCTGGAAATGCTCTGGCGGGCCGGAACGGATGGCGGGCTGGAATGGCGCACGTTCGATGACGCAGGCAGACTCCTCGTCAATGAACGGATTCCCGATCCGCCCACAGGCGAAGCGGCAAACCGCAAGGCGCCACTCGGCAGCCTGTGGAAACTCTTCGTCTACCTGTGGCTCATCGAGCAACGTCATCCCGCGCCGGATTACGTCTGTACCGGAGCGCGGGGCAAGCGAGACGCCCCCGCTCGCAAGCACCTCGAAGAAGAAACCTACTGTTGCGATCCAGGTCAGGCCATTGGCCGTGAACTGGCGCTGGTGCGTTCGTGCGGCCTGTTTTTCGCGCCACGACGGCTCGGAATTTCCCCGGAGGCATGGCGCGCGTTCTGGGAGGCGCGCCCCGGCGTGCGCGATGCCGCGCCCTGGCTGGCCGATCTCGACGCGATGAAGCCGGAGACCGTGGCTTCTCCCGCTTCCCTCCTGCGCGCGCTCGACGCCGCGCCCATCCGCGCACGAGAAGAGGCCACCAACGCCCTGCTCGCCCGGCTGTTCGCCTACTCCCCGAAGGAGGAAGCGACGGAACTGGTACGCGGCATGGGCGGGCGGTTGCGGATCAAATCTTTTTCCTGGCACCGCCCCGGCCAGCCCGGAAAGCGTTATGGAGGCGGCGCAGGCTGGCTTGCCGACGGCAGGCCCGTCTGGTTCGCGGGCGAAGGCACGGGGCAGCAGATCATGGCGCGTCACGGCGCGCGTCTGGCCGAGGCATTCTCCGAGACGCTGCCACCGGACGGAGGCGCAATCACGCCCGGCTGCGTGCAGGTAAATTTTTTCGCCCGTTATCCGTTCGAGGTCGAGCAGCCGGGCGGAAAAAACGCCCGGGAAGGCATCCTGCAAGGCCGTTTCGTTGCCCGTTTCGAGAGTGGAGTCTCGATTCCTTTCACCTCCTCAGGGGAATTGACCCTCTCCCGCCCGAATGGGCGCGCCCGCATCGAAGGGCGTTTCGGGCTCGACGATTACGCCGCCCGCGTCATCGACCGCGAGGCCGACGCGAAGGAGGTCGAGGCCGCCCGCGCCCTGTCGGTCGTCATCCGCAGTTACCTGTTCAACGAAGCGGCCAGGCAAGGCAATTGCCTCGCCATCGACGACAGCAGCCGAAAACAGCGGGTATCCATCCATCCCCCAAGCCCCGCAGCGCGCGCCGCAGCCGGCTTCACGTCCGGACTCACGCTCCGGGGCGAGCCGGTCGGCTATCACAGCACAACTCCGTCGAAAAACCGCATGGCCTGGACGGACGCCGTGCGCGCGAGCCAGGGCGGTGAAGCGTGGGATGTCATCCTGTGGAAAACCTTTCCCAGATCGAATCTGGGCGCAATGAATGACCCGGCAGGCATCGTCTGCCGCCGCTTTTCCGAGGCGGAAACCTGGCTTGCGGCGCGCACGCCGCGATGGCATCGCACCCTGTACCAGCATCTTCCAGGGTTCGATGCGCCTTCCGCGCTGCCGACCGTCTGCCTGCTATCCCACGGCACGCCATTTTCCGAACAGGACAGGGGGCGCATCCATGTGCGCGACCTCCGCTCACCCGAAGACCGCATTACACTGGCGCACGAATACCTGCATCTCGGCCTGCGCCATCACCCTTCAGCCCACGATGAAAAACTCATCGAACACTGGGCGCGCAAACTCATTGATGAAGACCTGCCATGAATTTCCCCTCGATCCGATTTCCTGTTTTTGACCGGGCAAAAAACGCTGGAAACACATCTCTTCTGGCAGCGTGCCTTTTCGCCGTTGCAGGATGGCCTCTGTGCGTCGCCGCGCAAGAGAGCGCCCCGGTTGAATTCCCCCACGGCGGATGGAATTTCGGCGGATTCACCGACAAGAGCGGAGAACAGGCCGTCGCCTATCCTTACAACCTGATCGACCGGGGATCACAACAAGGCCGGACCCTGATCCGAGGACAGTTGAACAAGCGTCTGCGCGACGAAAAAGCCGGCAAGGTCTCGCCGCGCAAGCCGCCGACGCTCGTGGTCAACGGCAACCCGATGCCGCTCTACAGCGATGGAGAAGGTCGTTTTGCCCGTCCTTACGCCTTCGGCCCCGGCTCGAACAGCGTCGAAATACTGACCCCGGAAGGCCAGTCCGTCCAACGCCTGCAATTTTACGAATCCAACCCCGCCCGCCCGAAAGCCCAGATACGCGCCATCCTGTCGTGGGACGACAACCAGGCCGAACTCGACCTCCACGTACTGACACCCGACGGCCAGCACGTCACCTGGTCCAATCCGGTGCTCATTGGCGGAGGCGGCATGGATGTCGACAGCGTCGATGGCGCGGGACCGGAGATGTTTTCCGTGACCGCCCCCATGCGTGGCACCTACCTGTTCTACGTCAATTACTGGGGCAATTTTGGCGATTCCGGCTACCATTTCGACGAAACCCGTCAAAAACCGATCATTACCTGCCGCCTGACCCTGATTCTCCATGAAAACACGCCCAACGAGCGACGCGAAAGCTTTGTCGTGCCGGTACGCAAGATTGGCGAACTTACGCATATCCGCACGTTGATTTTCTGAACCCGAGATGCCGTATCCAACACATGAACGCGACCAATACTGACACTTTTCATCGGAAGGCGGTTCGGCTTGTTTCGGGGCTGGCCCTCATTCTGTCGCCCGCCACCGCGCTGGCCGAACTGGACGCGCCCATCTCGGGCTGGCGTCAGGGCGACCCTGACGCGCCTTTTACCCAGGCGGTAGAGTACCCCGCCGCAAGACCCGGCATCGATGCCGACACGCCGGCGAGCGCCCAGATCCGAGGACGCATCCGCGCGCACGGGAAAAAAACCGATACCGCCACGCTCGTCGTCAACGGCAATGCCATGCCGGTGCGGCTCGACGAGAGTGGCGCATTTGCGCGTCCCTACAGTTTCGGTGCGGGTTCAAACAGCGTCGAAGTCATCTCGGGCGAAGAGCGTTCGCGCGTCCAGTTCCACCAGAGCGCGAACGGACAACCCGTGTCGAGGCTGCGCATCCTGCTCAGTTGGGATACCGATGGAACCGACCTCGACATGCACGTGGTCACGCCAAGCGGCCAGCACGCCTGGTACGGGCAACGGGTCATCAACAGCGGCGCAATCGACGTGGATGTCACGGACGGCTACGGCCCGGAGATCTTTGCCTCCCCCGCGCCGGAAAAAGGCTTGTACCAGATCTATGTGAATTTCTACGGCGGCGGCGGTGACAGCGACAGTGACAGTGACAGTGACAGCAACATTCTGACCATCGCCCGGCTGACCATCATCAGCAACGAAAACACTCCGCACGAAAAGCGGCAGGAATTTACCGTGCCGATGCGTTTTTCCGGAGAAATCGTCCTGGTACGTCAATTTATGTATCCATAATAAATCGGTTCCGAAAGAGAAAAATACAGGGTTAGTATTTATACGTATATACAGTTCTCACGCTGCATCAAACGAAGTGTCGGTTCTTTTTACATTTCCCTTATTCGCGGAATAAATATATCGAAAAATCAATGATATACATATCAGGCACGGTTGTTGCTCTGTTAGCTCGTTTTCCGTTTTCATGAGAAAACGGGCTGGCGCGACAAGGCATGTCAAATGCATCTCGCCATGCTTACCCTGATGGAGCTTACGATCATGATGCTCGAACCCAGAACCACCGCTCGACCCACCCTGCTGCGTAGCTGTTCCGGCAAAAAGAAGGCTCCGCCGACAGAACACGTTGCGTTTCCCCTGGACTCTGACGTACTGGATGCCTTGCACGCGATGGGCGAAGATTGGGAAACCCATTTCAACACCATCCTGCGCGAATGGTTGCGGTCGAACCCGGTCGTATCCGTTGCGTAAAACCGGGCGCGCTAAAGAAAGAACCCCGGTCTCCCGATCGGGGAACTTTTATCGTTACGCTTGACTGCGCTTGGATTCCTGCTCAGGAATCGCTGCCAGTATTGCGACGAGCAACCGCCAGGCGCACTCCACGCTTGCAGCTTCGACCCGTTCGCCGGGCGCGTGTGCACCGTGGATCGTAGGGCCGAAGGAAATCATGTCCATGTCCGGCCACAGCCAGTTGAAAATGCCGCATTCCAGCCCGGCGTGGATCACCTGAACGACGGCTTCGTCATCGAAGGTCCGTCGGAAAACGTCCCGCGCAAGCGCAAGCAGCTTCGATTCGGGGTTTGGATGCCATACCGGCCCTGCCCCCGTAACATGGATGCCTTCGAATCCCGAAGCGACAAAACGCGCAACGATCTCGTCTGACAAGGCATGAATGCCGTCCTCACCCAACGAACGCACCATTACGTTGACGTGCAACCGGCCTTTGCCCAGCCGCAATTCGCCGATGTTGTTGGAAGTCTCGACCACGCCGGGCATCTGCTCGCTCATCTTGCGCACGCCACAGGGCAGATCGCCCAGCAGGTTCAGAAGCTTGCGCGCCTCCTCGCCGGGCAGGACATCACCTGCGTCCAGGGTTGAAACCATCTCGAAATCAATACGAACCCTGGACTCTTCATCGTTCAACCGACCCCGCAACGCCGCCACGAAACCTTCGGCTTCCGCCAGCAGGCTGGAAGGATCAACCATCCGGAGCACGGCTTCGGCCTCGCGCGGGATGGCGTTATGTGCCGTG
Source organism: Betaproteobacteria bacterium (assembly GCA_009776435.1). GTDB lineage: Bacteria > Pseudomonadota > Gammaproteobacteria > Burkholderiales > Rhodocyclaceae > WRNU01. The sequence goes on from WRNU01000046.1 coordinate 8,714, forward strand.
CCGCCCTTCATCGAGGCGAGTCGGAAAACAAAACCTTTTTCGTCCAGTTCGCGCAGGAATTGCGCCAACAACTTGATCGCGTTGCCGCGCTGGCGGTGAATGTCGATACCGGAATGCCCCCCGGCCAGGCCGGTGAGCCGCAAGCCGATGGTCAACATATCCTCCGGGGCCGCTTCCACGGGCACAGGCGCATCGACGACCACATCGACGCTCCCGGCGCAGCCGAGATAAAGCTCGCCCCATTGCTCGGTATCGAGATTGAGCAGCAGACGGCCCTGTACGGCGTTCTGCTCGAGGCCCATTGCGCCGTGCATGCCCGCTTCCTCATCCACGGTCAACAGGACTTCCAGCGCGGGATGTTCGAGATCATCGGCCTCCAGCACCGCCAACGCCAACGCGACCCCGATCCCGTTGTCGGCCCCGAGCGTCGTGTCGATCGCCGTCACCCAGCCATCGCGCAACACGGGACGGATCGGGTCACGCCCGAAATCGTGCTTGCTGTTGCCGTGCTTCTGGCAGACCATGTCCAGATGCCCCTGCAACACCACACCCGGTCGGTTTTCATAGCCCGGCGTGGCCGCCTTGCCCAGGATGAGATTGCCACGGGCATCATTCTTCACGCACAGGGAGCGCTCGCAGGCCCATTTCGACAGCGCATCGCGCACTGCGGCCTCCTGGCCCGACGCGCGCGGAATCTGACAAAGATTAAAAAAATGACGCCAGACCGCAGTCGGCTGCAAGCTGGATAAATCGTTCATGATGACCTCGCTTCGAACAAGGGGCTCGTCCGGGATTTTGCCATGAGCTGCCTCAAGTCTCCTCAAGTAATCAACATACCGAGTAATTAAAGGCAGGATTGATAAACTGGCCCTACTTGACTCAATCATACTTAATCACTATGATTAAAATTGAATCAATATTCTGAAACCACAGTCCTGATGAAGAACGTTATGCCCGTACAGAAAGCTGAAACCCGTGTTCTCACTGCGCATGTGCCTGTTCCGCTCGCCGAGAAAGTCGACCAATTGGCGAATCGTACCGAACGCTCGCGTGGCTGGATCATGAAGCAGGCGCTCTTGGCCTGGGTTGCTCAAGAGGAAGAGCGCGATCGCCTGACCCTCGAGGCATTGGCCGATGTGGACGCGAATCGCGTCATCGACCACCAAACCATACAAACATGGGCAGACAGTTTGGACACCGACGAACCGCTTCCGGCACCCTATTGATGAAGCTGAAATGGACAAGCAAGGCGCTTTCCGACCTGGTGCGCTTGCATGAATTTCTGGCCTCTGTGAGCAAACCGGCTGCTGCGCGGGCAGTACAAACGCTGACCAAGGCATCAACCATCCTGCTTGCCAACCCACGAATCGGCCAGAAACTGTTTCAGTACGAGCCGCGTGAAGTGCGGCGGATTCTCGCCGCCCAGTACGAAATTCGCTACGAAATTCAGGACGAGACAATCTACGTGTTGCGCCTATGGCATACCAGGGAAGATCGGTAGATCAACTTACCGTTACTTCCCGGCCTGCGCCCCAACCGAAGCCATGTATATGCAATCCGGTATCAAAACCCTCCTGCCCACGATCTCGAACCTGAAACTTCCCAAACCCGGCATGCGGCTCGACCTGCCGGGACTGGCGGGTGCGGGTGATGCGCTGGCAATCGCCACGCTGGCCGGACATGGGCAAATGTTGACGGTCATCACTGCGCAACCCGATAGAGCCCAACGACTCGCGGACGAAATCGTCTGGTTTGCGCCGCAGTTGCGCGTGCGCCTCCTGCCCGACTGGGAAACGCTGCCCTACGACAGTTTTTCGCCCCACCAGGACTTGATCTCCGAGCGTCTTTCCACGCTCTACGCCATCAGCCGCAACGAAGCCGACGTGCTGCTCGTTCCCGCCAGCACCGCGCTCTACCGCATGGCTCCACCCGCCTTTCTCGCCGCCTACACCTTCTTTCTCAAGCAGGGCGACGCGCTCGAAACGGAACAACTGCGCGCGCAACTGGCGCTGGCCGGATACCACTGCGTCACCCAGGTCGTCAGTCCCGGCGAATTTGCGGTACGCGGCGGACTGGTCGACCTCTACCCGATGGGCACGCCCCTGCCGCTACGAATCGACCTGTTCGACAAGATCATCGAAAGCATCAAGACGTTCGATCCCGACACCCAACGCACCATCTACCCGGTGAAGGAAATCCGGCTGTTGCCTGCGCACGAATTTCCGTTCGATGAAACCGGGCGCACCCGGTTCCGGGGCCGTTTTCGTGAAGCCTTCGAAGGCGACCCGAGCCGCGCGGCCCTCTACAAGGATGTCTCGAACGGCATCATCCCGGCGGGCATCGAATACTACCTGCCGCTCTTCTTTGACGAGACCGCCACGCTCTTCGACTACCTGCCGCCCGCCTCTCCCGTGCTCCTGCATCACGACGTAGCGGAGGCCATCGCCGGCTTCTGGCGCGACACCCGGTCGCGCCACCACATGCTACGGGGTGACCGTGCGCGCCCGGTACTCGCGCCCGAGGCGCTTTTCCTGAAGGAAGATGATTTCTTCGGCGCACTCCACGACCGCCCCCGGTTGGCGATCAATGATGCTCAAAACGACGCCGAAAGCGCCGCTGCCCTCCCCCTGCCTCGGCTCGCCGTCGACCGCAAGGCCGCCGACCCCTTAACGCTCTTCAAAGCCTTCCGCGCCGGATTCGAGGGCCGCGTGCTGCTTCTGGCCGAATCGCCGGGTCGGCGTGAAACCATGCTCGAATTCTTCGCCGAATACGGAGAGAGTCCGCAGGTTTGCGCCGATTTCGCCGCCTTCATCGAAATGGGCGGCACAGACTTCGCCATCACTGCCGCCCCGCTTGCCGCCGGTTTTATCCTGCCGGAAGCAAAACTGGCCCTCGTCACCGAAACCGAGCTATACACCGCCGCCCGCCCACGAGGGCGGCGCGATACGCGCTTAAAGGCCGCGACGATGGAAGGGTGGCTGCGCGACCTCTCCGAACTCAAGATCGGCGATCCGGTCGTGCACACCTCCCACGGCATTGGTCGCTACCTCGGACTCGTGCACATGAATCTGGGAGAAGGCGAAGCCGAATTCCTGCACCTCGAATACGACGGCGGCGACAAACTCTACGTGCCCGTCTCCCAACTGCACGTCATTACCCGCTACGCCGGAATCGACCCCGAATCGGTCACCCTGCACCGGCTCGGCTCCGGGCAATGGGAAAAAGCGCGCAAAAGGGCCGCCCTGCAGGCGCGCGACACCGCTGCCGAACTGCTCGCCCTCTACGCTGCTCGCGCCGCGCGGCCCGGCGTGCGCTTCGACTTCAACGCGCACGATCTGGACGCCTTTGCCGAAGGCTTCGGCTTCGAGACCACTCCCGACCAGCAAAGCGCCATCGACGCCGTCGTCGCCGACATGAAATCGGGCCGCCCGATGGATCGGCTCGTCTGTGGCGACGTGGGTTTCGGCAAAACCGAAGTGGCGCTGCGCGCCGCATTCGTCGCCGTCCAGGACGGTTATCAGGTAGCCTTACTCTGCCCCACCACGTTGCTGGCCGAACAGCACTACCAGACTTTCTCCGACCGTTACGCCGAGTGGCCCGTCAGGATTGCCGAACTTTCGCGCTTCAAATCCCAGAAGGAACAAACCCTGGCGCTCACCCAACTGACCGAGGGCAAGATCGACATCCTCATCGGCACGCATCGTCTGCTGCAAAAAGATGTTCGCTTCAAGCGCCTGGGTCTGGTCATCGTCGATGAAGAACACCGCTTCGGCGTGCGTCAGAAGGAAATCCTCAAAAAACTGCGCAGCGAAGTCGACATCCTCACCCTCACCGCTACCCCCATCCCCCGCACGCTGGGCATGGCGATGGAAGGGCTGCGCGAATTCTCCGTCATCGCCACCGCCCCCCAGAAGCGACTGGCCATCAAAACCTTCGTCCAGAACATGAGTAAGGGCATCGTGCGGGAAGCCGTCCTGCGCGAATTCAAGCGCGGCGGGCAAGTCTATTTCCTGCACAACAAGGTCGACACCATCGAAAGCATGCGGATCGAACTGGAAAAACTCCTCCCCGAAGCGCGCATCGTCGTCGGTCACGGACAACTGCCGGAGCGCGAACTCGAACGTGTCATGCGCGACTTCACCCAGCAACGCGCCAATCTCCTGCTCTGCACCACCATCATCGAAACCGGCATCGACATCCCCACCGCCAACACCATCATCATCAACCGCGCCGACCGCTTCGGTCTGGCCCAACTACACCAACTCCGTGGCCGCGTCGGGCGCAGTCACCACCAGGCTTACGCCTACCTCCTCACCGATCCCGACGCCAAGCCCACCCCGCAAGCCAGGAAGCGCCTCGAAGCCATCTCCATGATGGAAGAACTCGGCTCCGGCTTCTACCTTGCCATGCACGACCTCGAAATCCGGGGCGCGGGCGAAATCCTGGGCGACCAGCAATCCGGAGAAATCGCCCAGGTCGGATTTTCCCTTTACAGCGAAATGCTCAAGCGCGCCGTGCGCGCCCTGCAATCTGGCCAGGAACCCACCATCGAAAGCCCGCTGGAAGCCGTCTCCGAAATCAACCTCCACGCCCCTGCGCTACTGCCCACCGACTACTGCCCCGACGTGCAGGAACGCCTCACCCTCTATAAGCGCCTTGCCAACTGCGACAACGAAGACGAACTGATCGCCCTGCGCGAAGAACTCGTCGACCGCTTCGGCGAACTCCCCCCGCAAACGCAAGCCCTGATCGAAACCCACCGGCTGCGCCAGCTTCTGCGTCCCTGGGACATCCTCAAACTCGACGCCTCTCCCACGCAGATTGCCGTCCAGTTCGGGAAAAACGCCCCCATCGACCCCGTAAAAGTGATTCTCCTCGTCCAGCAGAACAAACATACCCGCATGTCCGGGCCGGACAGACTCATCCGTCGGGCAGAATTGCCCGAACTGCGGCAACGGGTGGAAGGCGTCAAAAGGCTGCTGGAGGAAGTGCGTCAATCATAGAAAAACAAGAAATCGTTTTTCACGCTCCAATTTTGTTTTTTATGAGAAAATATAGAGTTATCCGAACATTTACAGGGAGATCTTCATGCGCAGCAACAACGCTTCCAGGTTATTGTTGAGTAACACCGAATTCATTCCGGGTTACTCCATCAACCGTCATTTGGGGCTCGTCCAGGGCAGCACCGTTCGCGCCAAGCACTTTGGCCGCGACATGATGGCCGGACTCAAGAATCTCGTCGGCGGTGAGTTGAAGGGTTACACGGAACTGCTGAATGAATCGCGTCAGGAAGCACTCGACCGCATGCAGCAACAAGCCGAAGCCATCGGCGCCAATGCGATAATCAACGTGCGTTTCAGCACGTCGAACATCACCGCCGGCGCGTCCGAGCTTCTGGCATACGGAACTGCCGTCGTCCTTGAACGGAACGGCTGACCTCGAGAGGCTTGACGATGGAAGCGCTCATTCAACTCACCTTCTTTGTCCTGCTGCTGCTCACCACGCTGGGTATCGGTTCGGCACTCGAACGACGACATTACCGTTCGATACGGGAGCGTGAAGCCCGGCTCGGACACATTCTGGTTTTTGCCGAACGGCAGCCGCCGCCCCATTTTGCCGGTCAGCCGTTTCATCTGGTCAGCGGCTCGGTGGTTATTTCAAGCGATTATTTCAAGACCATCGCCGCCGGGTTGAAAGCACTCGTCGGCGGGCGGCTCACCAGCTACGAGACCTTGCTCGACCGTGGTCGCCGCGAAGCCATTCTCAGGATGAAAGAACAGGCCGCGCAACATGGCGCACAGGTCATCTTCAACGTTCGGCTGGAGACTTCCACGCTCAACCAGAACAGGGGAAACAGCATCATCTGTGCTGAATTGCTGGCGTATGGCACGGCGCTCAAAGCGCCCCCAATTGAGTAGTCGATGTCTTCTGCAAACAAGAATTTTCGTTGATCCCTGTCGAATCCCGTGTCGCACTACGAAAACCTGCCAGTACCGAACGAGGTCAATGTCGGCAATACGTCCGCCGTCGGCGAATTTGCCAAACTGGCGATTGCCCTTGTCCTCTTTTGCATCGTCCTGGTCGTTGTAGTGAATATCGGCATACGCTATCTCGCGCCGTACATCCCTTTTCGCTACGAAGTTTCCCTCGCTGCAAGCGTATCGAAAGAACTCGATAACGACACGCCCTCGCCCACCCGCCAATACCTGCAAAAACTGACCGACTCCCTTGCCGCGCACATGGCGTTGCCAGACGGTATGACTCTTACCGTTCACACCAACTCTTCCCGTGTACCCAACGCTTTAGCCACGTTCGGCGGACACATCATCGTCACCCAGGGGCTTCTCGATCTGGTCGACAGCGAAAATGCACTGGCAATGGTCCTCGCTCACGAAATCGGCCATATCAAGCACCGCGACCCTATTGCCGCCGCTGGCAGCGCCGTGGTCATTTCCATCGTGATGGGGATATTGTTCGGCAACAATGACGTGGCCGCCATCAGCAACGCTTCGGGGTTGCTGACACAATTCAATTACTCCCGCGCACAGGAAAGCGCCGCCGATCAGGCCGCGCTCGATGCCTTGATCCGACACTATGGACACACCAACGGGGCCGAAACCTTCTTCAAAAAAATACTGGAAACGTCGTGGAGCAACGATGCGTCACCGGAATTTCTAAGCACCCACCCGAGCATCTCCAGGCGCCTCGCCAGTATCGAATCCAGCCGCGATCATCACTCGAATGGACCTCTGAGACCGTTGCCGGATTTCGTCAGGCAATCACCGCCTTCTTCCGATGCCGAACAACGCAATGCAAACTCCAAATAACCCTGGGGACTGGTGTTGGGGGTCGCAAGCTTTAAACGCCTACACCCAGGCCGCAAGAAACTCCTTCCAGTGCGGGGCGTCGATCTTTTCCAGGGTTTCGCGCACCATGGCGACTTCACGCCCCCATTCTTCCTGGTCGAGAATCCCGCGCATTTTCAGGAAACGTAAATAAACGAGTCCGGTGTTGACGACATCCGTCTCACAATAATCACGAATTTCGGCGATGCGCCCGGCCTGCCAGGCCGTCCACACGGCGGAACCGTCCATGCCGAGCTTGCCGGGATAGCCCATGAGTTTGGCAAGCTCATCGAGCGGGGCATTGGCGCGCGGCTGATAGAGTGCGAGCAAGTCCATCAGATCGAGATGGCGAGCGTGATAGCGGCTGATGTAGTTGTTCCACTTGAATTCGCGCGAATCGGCGTAATCGCCGTCACCGAGATCCCAGTATCGCGGCGCGGCAATACCGTGCAACAGCCCCCGGTAGTGGAGTACCGGCAGGTCGAACCCGCCGCCGTTCCAGGAGACGAGCTGCGGCGTGTATTTCTCGATGCCATCGAAAAACCGCTGGATGATTTCGCCCTCGCTGCACTCCGGCTCGGAGAGCGAAAAGACGCGAAACTGGCCGGGGCTGTAGAGCGCGCAGGAAATCGTAACGATCCGCTGCTGGTAGTGCGGAAGGAAATCATTTCCTGTGGCGGCGCGACGCCGCTGAAAGGCGAATTCGGCGACCTCCGCGTCGGGAAGGTCTTCCGGCAAATCGTGGAGCCGTCGCAACCCGGCAACGTCCGGGATGGTTTCGATGTCGAAAATCAACGCTGGAGCCACTCTTGTCTCCCAGGGAAATTGGACCAGCACGCGCCGCTTTTGAGCGTTTTCGGTTCAAATGCATACATGGTCGGCCCTGAACAATAGCAAATGTAGCCCAGGCGTGTTCGCCCTGCGTCGGTGATGCTCACGTAGGGGCGCGATTTATCGCGCCCAAATTGCGGCGCTCGTGCTCATTGGGCGCGATAAATCGCGCCCCTACGTACATCCTC
>WRNU01000047.1 GCA_009776435.1 Betaproteobacteria bacterium
ATCGTGCCGCAGGTCAAACGGCGCGGGGCGCGGCTCATCGCCATGACCGGCAACGCCGACTCGCCGCTTGCGCGCGAAGCCGACATCCATCTCGATGCCGCCGTGAGCGAAGAAGCCTGCCCGCTCAACCTCGCGCCTACCGCCAGCACCACCGCCGAACTGGCCCTGTCGGATGCGCTGGCGGTGGCGCTGCTCGATGCGCGCGGCTTCGATACCGAAGATTTCGCGCGCTCGCACCCTGGCGGCAATCTCGGACGGCGGTTGCTCACACATGTGCGCGATGTCATGCGCCCGCGCGAGCGTGTGCCGGTCATCACGGGCGACGCCCTCCTGAGCGAGGCGCTGTTCGCCATGACGCGCGGCGGCATGGGCATGACGGCAGTACTCGGGACCGACGGCAAACCGGAAGGTATTTTCACCGACGGCGACCTGCGTCGCGCCCTGGAAAACGGCATCGACGTGCGCGCCACCCGACTTGCCGGGATACTGACGAGCAACCCGCACACCATCGAACCGGACGCTCTCGCGGTAAAAGCCGCCGAGATGATGGAGCGACTGCACATCAGCCAATTGCTGGTCGTCGATGAAACGGGCGAGCTCAAAGGGGCGCTGAACACGCACGACCTCATGCAGGCGCAAGTGATCTGATGCGCGGGCTGCTCAATCTCATCTACCGTATCTACCCTCTGGTCATCGCGGCGCTGCTCGCCGCCGGGGCGATCTGGCTCGAACGCGCAACCCGCAGCCCCGAACCCACCGCCGAAGCAACCCCCAGCCAGGCTCCGGATTTTATCGCCCGGGCGGTGCACATCGTGGGCTTTGCCAAGGACGGCAAGCTATACTACACGCTCGAGTCCCCCTACCTCGAACATCTGTCGAGCACCGACTCGACCCGCATCGAACACCCCGAGTTGCACCTCTTCACTCAGGGGCGACGCATGCAGATCAACGCCGATCATGGCGAAGTCGGCCCCAAGGGCGAACGGGTGGATTTCACCGACAACGTCGAAGCCGAACGCGAAGGCGATTCCCACGATCCGCCCCTGCATCTTTCTTCACAGCAACTCACGGTCTGGCCGCAGGAACAGCGCGCCGTCAGCAATGTTCCCGTGCGCATCACCCAGGGCGAGACGCGCGCCAGCGCCAACAAGCTTGAAGCCGACAGCGTATTTGGCGAAATGAAACTGTCCGGGAAAGTCCGAATGCATCTTCCTCACACCAAAAGGAATCCATGATGCGCATCTTTCTTGCCGCCCTTGCCGCCCTGCTTCCGGTTGCCATGCCTGTCCATGCCCAGCCGTTCGACCGCAACCTGCCGGTCAACATCGACGCCGACAGAGTCACCGTGGATGACCGCAACAAGGTGCACACCTTTGAAGGCGGCGTCGTACTGACCCAGGGAACNCTGACGATCAAGGGCGACAAGGTCGTCGTCACCCAGGATGCCGCCGGCTTTCATAATGGCGTNGCCACCGCCGCAAGCGGACGACTGGTTTTCTTCCGGCAAAAACGCACGAGCGACGGAGCCTGGATCGATGGCGAAGCCGAACGCATCGAGTACAACAGCAGAAACGAACGGGCCAAGCTTTTCAATCGCGCCCAGATCCAGAGCGGCGGCGACAGGGTGCGAGGCCAATACATCGAATACGATGTCGCTACCGAGAACTACCTCGTGACCGACGCGCCCGGCTCCCGAAACGGCAACACCCCCGCCAAAAGTCGCGTCCAGGTCGTCCTTCAGCCGAAAAACAACAAAAAACCCGACCCCGCCGAGGCTCGCTGAAACCACTCAAACGCTGAACACGTATCGTGGACGCAACATTCCCCATCTTCACCCCATCGGGGGCAAAACTCTACACCGATACGGGGATCTTTGAACGCTTCGCGTCAAAAAAATGAGCGTGTACAGGAAATTTTCCCGCATCGGGAAAATTTTTCTTGTGCGATGCACAAAAAACTGTTGACTCTACGATTTCATCCCCTACAATCCACAAAAAATGCTGCTATGCAGCAATACAAAATGGCGCGTACCGCCACCCCCCAACCCGGCAGTAGAGTAGCGCCCCTGGAGTCTTTGTAGTTGTAGTTCCATTTCCACATCTAAAGGAGAAACCGATGTCCACATTCAATCCCGATCAATTCGCCGCCACCAACAAGGCTAACATCGAAACCCTGCTGAGTCTCACCAACAGCGCCTTTGCCAACGCCGAGCGTCTGGCCGCCCTCAATCTCAACACCGCCCGTTCCGTGCTGGAAGACAGCGTCTCCAACACCAAGGCTCTGCTGGGTACCAAGGACGTGCAAGAACTGGTTTCCCTGCAAGCCTCGCTGATCCAGCCCCTGCTGGAAAAGTCCGTCGCCTATGCCCGCAGCGTTTATGAAATCGCCTCGCAAGGTCAGGAAGAACTGGCGAAAGTGCTCGAGGTTCAACTTGCCGAACTGAACAAGAACGTTTCTTCCGCGCTCGACCAAGCCGCCAAATCCGCCCCTGCGGGTTCCGACGTTGCCGTTGCCGCCGTGAAGTCGGCCATTGCCGCCGCCAACAGCGCCTACGACAACTTCTCCAAGGCCGTGAAGCAAGCGACCGAAATCGCCGAAGCCAACGTTGCCGCGGCCACCAACGCCACGGTCAAGGCTGTCACCACCACCACCAAGGCTGCCTCCTCCTCGAAGAAGTCTGCCTGAGAAACCTCTGGTGACCGCTGTCGGCCCTTGACCTGACGGTCGAAGGCTGGCAACGAAGCCCAAAAGGGCCAAATCCTGTAACAACGGGGTTTGGCCCTTTTATTTTTTCGGGTATCCGGTTTTCGTGGTTGATGTCGGCATCGTTGCACTCTTTTTAGCCGACCCTGAACAATAGCAAGTGTAGCCCAAGCGTACCCACTCTGTGGCGGAGATAGTCACGAGGGGCTTGATGAACTTCGTAGGGGCGCGATTTATCGCGCCCAAATTGCGGCGCCCGTGCTCATTGGGCGCGATAAATCGCGCCCCTACGTCATTCTCACCCCATATGTGGTCTCACGGTCACGGCGGCAGGATGGAATCGACGGTCTCGTTCGGGGCGTGAATGTCGGGTTCGGGCGGCTCGGAGGTAGCCGGTTCGGATTCCGTGTCGGGGTCGATCACGGGAACGCGCGATTCGAGCATGATCGCCACGCGGCGATTGCGCGCCCGGCCTGCGTCGGTGTCATTGTCGGCAATGGGACGCTGGTCGGCATAGCCTGCGGCGGTGAGACGGCCCGGAGAAACGCCGTTCTCGATGAAAAGTCGCACGACCGACGAGGCGCGGGCCGACGAGAGTTCCCAGTTGGAAGGAAAACGCTGGGTGCTGATCGGGTTGCTGTCGGTATGGCCTTCGACCATGATCGGAAACTCCGCTTCCGCAATCACGCCGGCCACGGCGCGCAAAGCGGCGTTCGCCTCACTGCCGAGGACGGCCTCACCCGTTGAAAACAGGACGCTGGCATTGATTTCGACGGTCACGCCAAAAGCGCCTTCGGTGACCCTGACCTTCCCGTCGCCCGTGATGGGTTCGAGGACACGGCGGATCTCGCTGGCCATGTCGCGCATTTTCCGGGCGGTCGACTCGCGCGCCGAGCGGCCTTGCATGTCGGGCCGCTTGATGGGCACGATGGGATTGGCGGGAACGACGACCGGAGGCGGGACGATTTGACGCCCTTCCACATTGACACTGGCGCTACGAAACGCCTGCATCAGAGAGTTTGAAAGGATCCGGTATTTACCTTCGTTGACGGAGCTAAGGGAATACATGACGACGAAGAACGCAAACAACAAAGTGATGAAGTCGGCGTAGGACACGAGCCAACGTTCGGTGTTTTCGTGCTCTTCTCCGTGAGGTCTGCGTCGCCGGGCCATGATGTCAGCATCCTGTTACTGGACGTATCCCCGCATCCGGCTTTCGATGATGCGTGGGTTGTCGCCGTTGGCGATGCCGATGAGTCCGTCGATGACCATTTCGCGGCGGCTGGCAAGGAGGCCGATGTGCGACAGGAGTTTCTTGTGAATGGGCAGCAGGATGAGGTTGGCGAGACCGACGCCATAGACGGTGGCGACGAACGCCACGGCAATGCCCGCGCCAAGCTTGGTAGGATCGGACAGGTTCTCCATGACATGAATCAACCCCAGTACGGCGCCGAGAATGCCGATGGTGGGAGAGTATCCGCCCGCGCTCTCCCAGATGCGGGCGCATTGGCGCATCTGGGTCGCCCAGGCATCGACCTGAATTTCGAGCGATTCGCGCAGGATCATTGGCTCGATGCCATCGACGAGCATTTGCAGGCCATGACGAACGAACGGATCGTCGATTTCCTCGATGTGGCGTTCGAGCGCGAGCATCCCTTCCCTGCGCGCCAGGTAACTCCACTCGATGACGAGTTCGATAGTGCGCTCATGCCCGGACGACGGAGGGATGAATACCCATTTCAGCATCTTTATGCCACCGAGGAAGACGGTGAGCGGGCTTTGCAGCAGCACCGCGCCGGTGGTTCCTCCCACGACGATGAGAAAAGCCGTCGGTTGCAGCAGCGAGGAGACATGGCCGCCTTCGAGTACCTGTCCGCCAACGATGGCTCCCAGACCGAGGAGAAGGCCGATGAGGCTGACGCTATCCATGACGGCGTCCGAACATCATTGCGCGCAGGCGCGCCACGGCCTGACTGTGCAACTGGCAGACACGGGACTCGGTGACGTTGAGTATTTCGCCGATTTCGCGCAGGTTGAGGTCTTCGTCGTAGTAGAGCGCCATGACCATCTTTTCGCGCTCGGGCAGTTTTTGTATGGCTTCGACGAGTTTGGCCTTCGCGTCGGCGTCTTCGAGCAGCACGAGCGGATTGGAGTCGGTCTGGCCGAAGTGGCGCTCCAGGAAGTCCTCGCCGTCTTCGAAGGAGAAGTCGTCGAAATAGATGAGTTGGTGGCCGCGCGCTTCCGCCAGCATACGCTGGTATTCGGAAAGTTCCAGACCAAGGTGTTCTGCGATCTCGGACTCGCTCGGCGGCCGGCCGTTTTTCTGTTCGAGCGCGTTGATGGCGGCTTCGATGCGCCGCATGTCGCGCCGGGTGCTGCGCGGCGCCCAGTCGGCTTCGCGCAGCCCGTCGATCATAGCGCCTCGGATGCGCTGCACGGCATAGGTCTCGAACTGCGCGCCCATGCCGTCCTCGAAACGGTTGATGGCATCCAGCAAACCCATCATGCCGTTCTGGATGAGGTCTTCGACTTCCACGCTGGCCGGCAGCCGGGACATCATTTGATACGCCAGACGCTTGACGAGCGGCGCATAGGTCACCACCAGATGATCCATATCGAGTCGGTTTTCTGCCTCATGCGCCATGCGTTCGTCTCACCTGGGTGAGCAACCCGTGACCCATTACAACCTACCTGGAGAAGAGCCCACACCCGCAAGCCGCCGGAGAAACATCGCGCCGGATTCACATGCCAGCGGCGGCGCAGGCGTGCGAGTCAGGCCCGCTGCAAGATCGTCGCGTTCGACCTCGCCGAGCCAGAGTAACGGAACCCCGACATGGTGACGCACCAGGGTTTGAAGCGAAGTGAAAAAATTCCGGGCGTCCGCCGCATCGTGCGCGCGCGCCACCGCCACATGCATCGAACCGGCGCCTGCCGAAGCCAATTGTTTGATGACGCAATAGGCTTCGCTGGCTCCACTGGCGCTGGCTTCGGCCACGAGCAGGCGCTGCGGGGCAGCCTGCACGAAAGGCGATGGATCTCTGGCCGAATCACAACCGGCATGAATGAGCACGATTCCGGCATGATGACGCAACACCCGCAGGGCTTCAAGCAGGCAGGCGCGTCGGGCTTCGTCGAGCAGAGGCAGGGCAAGCGCGGCAGCGGCAGCAGGAATCCGCCCGAAAAGACCCGGCACGGGTTGCAGCAGTTCAGCCAGGGACAGCCTTCCATCGAGCATTTGCAGGAGATCGGAGCCGGAATCGAGCCCCAGCGCCTCGGCAAGCGCCTCTTCGCCCACGGCTTCATCGAGCAACAGCACTTTATGGCGCTGTCTGGCAATGCGATGCGCGGTCAGGATCGCATGTTGGACGCGATACCGTCCCGTGGCATAGTAGGCAACCACCGCCGGCGGGGTTTGCCGAAAGAGCCGCCGCAATCCGGCGGCCTGGTCTTCGCGTCCGTCGATCATTTCAGGCTCCCTGGGCGCGCAATATCGCGCCGGTTTCATCATTGTCGAGCCGCCAGAGAGATTCTTCCGCCTGCGGGTGCAGGGCGCGCTGCAACAAGTAGGCGCGGTTGGGCAGGTGCAAATCTTCCGGCACTCGCTGTCCGTTGGTGATGTAACGCACGTCGAGTTCGTGGCGCATGGCCGCGTCGAGCGCCGACGCGAGCGAGGCCGCTTCGTCGACCTTCGTGAAAATGCAGCCCGCCACATCCGATCCGGCGAAAGCCCTGACCACGTCATCGAGCGTATCGCCCCGGCAAGTGGCGTTGAGCAGCAGCAGCCGACGCACTTCGCCTGCGTCCGCGAGCATGCCGGTCTGCGTCACGACCAGGCGGTCACGCTGGTTCATGCCCATCGTGTCGATGAGCACCAGACGCTTTTCGCGCAAATCGACCAGGGTTTGACGCAACTCGACGGCGTCTCGCACGGCAAAAACCGGCACGCCGAGAATACGACCATAGATGCGCAATTGCTCCTGCGCGCCGATCCGGTAACCGTCGGTGGTAATCAACGCCAAATGCCCCGCGCCGTGACGGGTAACGAAGCGCGCCGCCAACTTGGCAACCGTGGTGGTCTTGCCGACGCCGGTCGGGCCGACGAGCGCATAGACGCCGTCGTCGTCGACGACTTCGTTTGCGCTGGCGCGAGTCTTCAGGCGACGATCGAGCGCCGCGCGCAGGATGTCGAGCGCCGACTCCGACGTGGTCTCCCTGCCGATCCCTTCGACGAGTTGGCGCGCCAGGGAAGCGGAAAAACCCGCTGCAAGCAGTTGTCCAAGCATTTCCGCCCTGATCGGCGCATTGACGCGCGTTTCAAACCAGGAAAAACCGGCAAGCTCGCGCTCGATCACGCCGCGTATGCCGGAAAGCTCATCCATCAGCCGGATGTTGGTCTCTTTCAGCGCACGCACGCTTTCACCCGCCTCGCTACGCAGGGCGACTTTTTCAGCTACTTTTTCGGCCACTTTCTCGGCGACCTTTTCTGTCATCACGCCCGGATTCTGGCGCGTGGAAGCCGCTGTTTCGACACGAGGCGGCGAAAACGGGCGAATTTCGGGCTTACGGGGCGGCGCACTTCCCCGGCGCGGCGACGCAGCGGCATGATCGCGCGGCGCCGCGCCCGCCGCGAGACTTGAAAGCGTGACATGGAAATCATCGCTATAATCCGCACCGTTTCCGTTATCGAAATCGACATATTTGCCACGGCTATCATGATTATCACGATTATCGGAGGTTCCGATAGACTGCCTCGTCGCGCGCGGCGCGCCAGGAGGCACCCTGGGCGAGCGGTCGGGCTGAGGCGTATGCAGCGTGCCAATGGCGCCCGGCGGCAAGGCCATGATTTCAACGCCCCCCGCGACGGCCCGGTTGGACAGCACAATCGCGTCTGCGCCCAATTCCGCCTTCAAGGCCCGCAGGGCTTCACGGGTGGAAGGCGCGAAATAACGCTTGACATTCATGGCTCAAATCTCCCGGTTACGGCGCAGATGGCGCGTCCTGCCATTGATTATGCGGCTCGTATCCGAGCACGCATGACAGGAATAAACCGGGTTTCCTCCGCCTATTCTCTCCGAGAAAAATTTTCGCCTATTCTTGAAGAAAAGGTACTTATAGTGTCCATATTGCCACTCGAATAAGGTGAATATTGCGCCACATGCCATCTTTACGTTACAATTGCAAGCAATAATTTTGCATATTTCCTGATAAAAAATGCGTATCAATCCAAAATACTCGTGGGTCCTCACTTCCCGGCTCACGCATGTTCAGGCGCGTGAAAAAGTCACATTGATGGGCGAGTAGAGATACGCATTGACGCCATTTTAAGGGCCATCTATGGTATATGCTAAAGAAATCTGCTGGATTCAAAAACAGTAGTTCCCGGAGAGCGATCTCATGCTTACATCTCGTTGCCGTTTCCGCAGAACACGTCCTCTGGCCACCCCGGTTGCTGTGAGGCATTCCGAGCCGATCCGGTATTCTGGTCGGAGATTCCTCGATATGGTTCGGATAAACCTCGGGCGCCATCAACGCTTTCCTCGCCCGCCATTCCACCCGTGGCAGGGATTGCGTCCGGCCCGTGTCCCAATCATGGTCAGGTAATGTTCCGCCTGAACTCATTCCGGGCTCGCGTGATCAGTTGGGGCGCCCTGATGGGCGCTGTCGTGCTGATTCTGATGCTGTCCATCAACCTGCATTCGATCGAAGAACAGATCAATCATCAGATCGAAGCCCGGATCGACTACACCCGAAACGCTTATCAAACGGCGCTCGCCACGCCACTGGCCAAGCAGGACTACACGACTCTGCGCGACATTCTCGAAATCTGGGGAAAATCCGGCGATATTTCCTATCTCGTCATCATGGATACCGACGGAAATCGCCGGGCTTCAACGGGTCTGGCGGACAACGGACCGCTGCCCGCGCCCGGCAAGGCCGATTCGGTCTACCACGTCCGTTTCGACGTTACCTCCGCAGGGAAGCATTACGGCTCGGTGCAATACGGTCTGCTGACCGATTACCTCAGCGCGGCCAGGGACAGGCTGATCCTGTACAACGCCATTGCCGCTCTGATCGGAGTATGTATCTCCAGCATCCTGCTGGTGATCTTTTCGCGTCATGTCGTCAAACCCCTGATCAATCTGAGCAATGCCGCCGAACACATCACCTCCGGAAATTATGACGTACAACTTGAAACCACCGGGGTCTCGGAACTCGACAGTCTGCTGAAGCATTTCAGGGCCATGGCCCTGACGGTGAGCAGCAAGATTTCGATGCTCGAATGGCAGGCCCAGCACGATGCGCTCACCGATGCCTTCAACCGACGGGCATTCGAAAAACGCACCTCGGAACTGCTCGAAGACCCCACAGTTACCGATGTCATCATGCTGTACATCGATCTCGATCAGTTCAAGACCATCAACGACAACTGCGGCCATAGCGCGGGCGACATCCTGTTGACCCGTGTGGCCCATCTGCTCGAATCGCGCCTGGGCGATGCGTTCGTTGCCCGCATCGGCGGCGATGAGTTCGGCGCGATCATGTCCCTGGACAATGACGAGTTGGACGTTCAGAAGATGGCGCGAACCATCATCGAGGACATTTCCAACATCCATTTTGAATGGGAAGGCCAAAGCTTCCGTGTGGGGGCCAGCATCGGCGTTGCTTCCAGCAGTTCCCTCGGGACCCGTTCGCTCAGGGAACTGATGATTGCCGCCGATACCGCCTGTTTCAGCGCGAAGGAACTGGGCCGCAGTCGCATCCGTGTCTATCACCCCAACGACGATCATTTTCGCCAGCGCCGCGAGGAACTGCGCAACGTTGCGCAACTCGACAGCATACTGGCCCAGAATCGTTTTTCACTTCATTTCCAGCGTTTCTCTCCGCTGACCGGGGATCGTCCATCGCACGCCGAAATTCTTCTGAGGGTGCGAAACACGGAGGGCGGTTTCGATATTCCCGTGAATCTCATCCATGCCGCAGAACGCTACAACCTGATGTCGCGCATCGACCACTGGGTCATCGAAAGCGCCTGCCAGCAAATTGCGCAATGGGAAAGGGACAAGTGCGAAACGGGTATCGAGTGTTTCAGTATCAACGTCTCCGGCGCAAGCCTCTCCGACGAACATTTTCCGGATTTCGTCCTCGACCAGATCTACGCCAGCAACATTTCTCCCAAAAGGCTCTGCTTCGAGATTACCGAAAGCAGCGCGATTGCCTATCTCAAACCGGCATTGCACTTCATTGAAAGCGTGCGTCGGGCGGGTGCCACCGTGGCGCTCGACGATTTCGGCAGCGGCCTGTCCTCGTTCGCCTATCTCAAACGTTTTCAGGCCGATTACCTGAAAATCGACGGCACGTTCATTTCCAACATCGACACCGACTCGGCCAACTTTGCCACGGTCAAGGCCATCGTCACCCTGGCGCGCGCGCATGGTCTGCGCACGGTAGCCGAGTTCGTGCACAGCAGCAGCATTCTCCAGGTCATCCGCGAAATCGGCGTCGATTANGCGCAGGGCTACCATTGCCACACGCCGGAGCCGCTCGATNCCCTGCCGCGCGGATACACNCCCGCCCCCAGGACGGAGAGCGCCAACTTATAATGCGCGGTGCCATCCTCTCGGAAAATGCCGTGTGTACTCCATTGTTTGAATCCTCCATCAAGAGCCTGCCGCTTCTCGGACGCGGCAAGGTACGTGACATCTACGCCGTCGACAGCGACAAACTGCTGATCGTCACGAGCGATCGCCTGTCGGCCTTCGATGTCATCCTGCCCGACCCGATCCCGGACAAAGGCCGGGTTTTGACCGCAATGGCCGACTTCTGGTTTGCCAGACTCGGGCACATCATCCCCAATCAGACGACCGGCATCGACCCTTCAAGCGTCGTGGATGCCGATGAGCGCGAACAGGTGCGCGGGCGCGCGCTGGTAGTCAAGCGTCTCAAACCCTTGCCCATCGAAGCCGTGGCACGCGGATACCTGATCGGCTCCGGCTGGAAGGATTACCAGGCAAGCGGCGCTATTTGCGGCATCGCTCTGCCGCCGGGGCTACATCAGGCGGCAAAGCTGCCACAACCGATTTTCACCCCGGCCACCAAGGCCGATGTCGGCGACCATGACGAGAATATTTCATTCGAGCGCGCGAAGGCACACTGCGTGGACGTGATCGGTTCCAACGGCGCGGCTCTGGCCGAACAAGCCCGCGATGCGGCCATCGCCCTGTACTGCGAAGCCGCCGACTATGCTGCCGGACGCGGCATCATCATTGCCGACACCAAGTTCGAGTTCGGCGTCGATGCCGATGGTGTTTTACACCTGATCGACGAAGTGCTCACCCCGGATTCCTCGCGTTTCTGGCCGCAGTCCGAGTACCGCGAAGGCATCAGCCCGCCCTCGTTCGACAAACAGTACGTGCGCGACTACCTCGAAACGCTCGACTGGAACAAGAAAGCCCCCGCTCCCCGGCTGCCGGAAGAAGTCATCCTTCGCACCGCCGCCAAGTATCGTGAGGCTTATGTGAGGCTCGCGGGCAACGCTCTGTAACCTCTCCTCTCGAAATGACCCATCCCGACCAAACCAACCCCTTGCTCGACTTCTCCGGGCTGCCCCGATTCGACGACATCCGCCCGGAACACGTCGCCCCCGCAATCCGTTCCCTGCTCACCGAATACGGGGCGCTGATCGAGCGGCTCACCGCCGATGCCGCGCCACCGACCTGGGACGGGTTCATCGTGCCCATGTTCGAGACGGGCGAGCGCCTGGGCCGCGCCTGGGGCATCGTCGGACACCTGCATGGCGTGCTGGACATTGCCCCCTGGCGCGAAGCATATAACGCCATGTTGCCGGAAGTTGCAGGCTTCTACGCCGAACTGGGCCAGAACATCGCCCTTTTTCAAAAATACAAGGCGCTCGCCGCCGGCCCGGAGTACGCCACCCTGAACCCGGTTCGCCGTCGCATCATCGACCGCGAAATCCGCGACTTCCGCCTCTCGGGCGCTGAATTGCCGGAAGAAAGCAAACCGCGCTTCAAGGCGATACAGGAAGAGCTTTCCATGTTGGGCGCGAAATTCTCCGAAAACCTGCTCGACGCCACCAACGCGCACGCCGAATGGATCACCGACGAAGCGGGACTCGCAGGCATCCCTCCGCCTGCTCGCGCCGCAGCCCGCGCGGCAGCGGAAAAGGATGGCAAATCTGGCTGGAAATTCACCCTGCACCAGCCTTCCTGGCTGCCGGTGATGCAATACGCCGACGACCGCGCCCTGCGCGCACGTATGTATCGCGCCAACGCCACCCGCGCGTCGGAGTTCGCCGACGCCCACGGCGACACAAAATGGGACAACGGCCCGCTGATTGGCCGCATCCTCGCCCTGCGCTTCGAGGAAGCCACGCTACTCGACTACCGCAACTACGCCGAAGTCTCGCTCGTCCCGAAAATGGCGGATTCTCCTGCGCAGGCGCTCGACTTTCTGCGCGAACTCGGAGCAAAGGCAAAACCCTTTGCCGAACGCGACCTTGCCGAACTGAAAACTTTCGCACGAGAAGAACTCGGACTCGATCCGCTGGAGCCGTGGGACATCGCCTGGGCTTCGGAAAAACTGAGGGTGAGTCGCTACGCCTATTCCGAACAGGAACTCAGGCAATACTTCCCCGAACCCCACGTACTCGACGGACTCTTTCGCGTCATCCGCCAGCTTTACGGCGTCGAGATCGCCGCCGATGAAGCGCCGGGCTGGAACGAAGATGTCCGCTTCTTCCGCATCGAAAAAAACGGAGAACTCGTCGGCCAGTTCTACCTCGACCTGTACGCCCGCGACACCAAGCGCGGCGGCGCCTGGATGGATTCCGCCCGCAGTCGCAGCAAAAATGACAATGTCATAACCACGCCCGTCGCCTGGCTCGTGTGCAACTTCCCTGGCCCCGTCGATGGCAAACCGGCCACTTTTACCCACGACGATGTACTCACCCTCTTCCACGAAACCGGCCACGGTCTGCACCACCTGCTGACCCGCGCCGACGAACTGGCCGTCTCCGGCATCAACGGCGTGGAATGGGATGCCGTCGAACTCCCCAGTCAGTTCATGGAGAATTTCTGCTGGGAATGGGACGTGCTCTCGATGATGACTGCGCACGTCGACACCGGCGAGCCGCTCCCGCGCGATCTCTTCGACAAAATGATCGCCGCGCGCAACTTCCAGAGCGGCATGCAAACCGTGCGCCAGATCGAATTCTCCCTGTTCGACCTGCTTCTGCACGGTAACGCGGACGCATCGGGCGATGTACCCATCGAGCATGTGCTTGCGCTCCTCGACGAGGTGCGGCGCGAAGTCGCCGTGCTGTTTCCACCGGCCTGGCATCGCTTTCCGCACAGCTTTTCGCACATCTTTGCGGGCGGCTACGCGGCAGGCTACTACAGCTACAAATGGGCCGAAGTGCTTTCCGCCGATGCCTTCGCGGCTTTTGAAGAGGCTGCGCAAGCAGGCGCCGACACGCGGCGCAGCCTGCTCGACCCCGTCACCGGCGAGCGTTTCTGGCGCGAAATCCTCGCCGTCGGCAGCAGCCGCCCCGCGATTGAATCCTTCATCGCCTTCCGGGGCCGCGCGCCGTCGGTGGATGCGCTGCTGCGGCACAGTGGGATGACAGGTGCGCGGAACGATTCGATTTCCCAGTAGGTGGCTCCGCATTCTCGCCCGCTTCGAGCTTCGCCAGCCAGGCGTCAGCCTCTTCGAGCGTCACATGCAAGCCGTTGGCCTGATACTCCTTCCATGCGCGCAACGCATCCTGCTTGAACGCCTCGCGCTTTTCTTCACAGATCATAAACCTCACCCCACGACGCATTGCGCCTCACCCACCCCTCGCCGGTCGATACGACCGATGCGATAAACGGTTTCTCCCGCCCCGGCGAGTTTGGCCGCAACCACATCGGTGTCGGCCTCGGACACGACCACCACCATGCCGATGCCGCAATTGAAGACCCGGCGCATTTCGCGGTCCTCGACCTGACCGGCTTCCTGCAACCACTGGAACAGGGGCGGCAGCGTCCAGCACCGGGCTTCGATCCGCGCAACGAGATCTTCACCCAGAATACGCGGCACATTTTCAGTGAGACCGCCGCCGGTGATGTGAGCCAAGCCCTTCACCGCCCCCGGCAGTTCGCGGAACACCTGGAGCAACGGCTTCACGTAGATGCGAGTCGGCTCCAACAATGCATCCCCCAGGGAACGCCCGTGGAAATCGGCAGCAAGGTCGGCCTCGCACACCTCGATGATCTTGCGGATCAGAGAAAAACCGTTGGAATGCGCGCCACTGGAAGCCAACCCCAACACCACATCACCCGGCACGATTCGCGTGCCGTCGATGATTTCACTCTTCTCCACCGCGCCAACGGCAAAACCGGCGAGATCGTATTCCCCGTCCGGGTACATGCCGGGCATCTCGGCGGTCTCGCCGCCAATCAGCGCGCACCCCGCGAGTTCACAGCCACGGGCGATGCCCTGTACCACCGAGGCCGCCGTGTCGACATCGAGCTTGCCGCAGGCGAAGTAGTCGAGAAAGAACAGAGGCTCGGCCCCCTGCACCAGGATGTCGTTCACGCTCATCGCCACGAGGTCTTGCCCCACGGTGTCGTGCCTGTCGAGCATGAACGCCAGCCGGAGCTTGGTTCCCACGCCGTCGGTTCCGGAAACGAGCACCGGCTCGCGGTATTTTTCAGACAGCCTGAACAATGCGCCAAAGCCGCCGATGCCGCCCAGAACCTCGGGGCGCATCGTCTTTTTGGCGAAGGGCTTGATCCGGTCGACCAACGCATCGCCCGCCTCGATGTCGACCCCGGCATCGCGGTAAGAAAGCGGGGATTGGGAAGAAGAATATTGCGTACTCAAGGCCGTTTCTCCGGCAATTCAAAAAATCTGAAAGACGACGCTTGAGGCAGCGCCGTCAAGTGGCTACATTAGAGGGCTTTTCTGCAGACGCGATCACAAAAACGGCTCAGGAATCGAAGTCGGCAATCTTACTTGAACATACGTCGAGCGCAATCCCTACCTACTCATGACGAGATCACACAAAATGCCTTACTTTCGCTCTCATACCCTGCAAACCGCCGCCTGGACAGGAGTCGCGCTGGCGTTGCTCGCCCTGCTCTGGTTGCTTGCGCCCATCCTGACGCCGTTCGCGCTGGGCGCCATATTCGCCTACCTGGGCAATCCTGCGGTCAATGCCCTGACTCGTTGGCGGTTGCCGCGCACAGCGGCGGCGGCGCTGGTCATTGGAGCATTTGCCCTCGTGTTCATCACACTTGCGCTCGTGCTGCTGCCAATGCTCTACCACAAGGCAGTGGGGCTGGCGCAAAGGCTGCCCGAGCTGGCCGATCTGTTCAACGAACACGCATCTCCCCTGCTCGAAGAGCATTTCGACGTGCAACTCCAACTCGAAGCGACACAGTACAGCGCGTGGCTCAAGCAATTCCTCGACAACGAGCATGACCTGCTCCCCGTCCTGTTCAAACACATCGGCCATAGAGGCATGGCGATTGCCGTGATGCTCTTCAACCTGATACTGGTTCCGTTCGTCACCTTCTACCTGCTCCAGGAATGGCCGCGCATCATCGCGGGTCTGTCGCGCGTGCTGCCGCGCCCCTGGCTGCCTCGCGCGCAGCGGATCACTACCGAAATCGACAACGTATTGGCGCAGTTCTGCCGAGGTCAAGTGTCGGTGATGCTGCTGTTGGCTGTGTATTACAGCGTGGGACTGTGGCTGGCCGGACTCGATTACGCGCTGCCGGTCGGCGTACTCACGGGCCTGCTGATCTTCATCCCCTATGTCGGCTTTGGCAGCGGACTGGCGCTGGCCGTACTCTCCGCGCTGCTCCAGGGCGGCGGCGGGTGGGAGCCGCTCATCGGCGTAGCCATCGTCTACGGCATCGGCCAGTTGATCGAAACTTTCGCGCTCACCCCCTACCTCGTCGGCGAGCGCATCGGCCTGCATCCGCTGGCGGTCATCTTTGCACTGCTGGCCTTCGGTCAGTTGTTCGGCTTTACCGGCATCCTCGTCGCCCTGCCCGCCAGCGCGGCACTGCTCGTCGGATTGCGCGAAGTCGCTCGGGCATGGTTTGCCAGCCCCGTCTACCTCGGCAATCAAAACGGAACCGATCCACCTCAAAATGCCGCCGCAGCAACGCCCCCCGACAATGCCGCCGAAACCGGAAGTACGGAGTGAAGCAACTCATTCTCGATCTGCGACCAGACCGCCCACCGACGCTGGAAAACTTCGTTCCCGGCAGCAACGCCGAATTGCTGGAAAACCTCGCGCGGCTTGCCGCCGCCCGGCCCGAACAGACGCCCGGCGCACACCTCTACCTGTGGGGAGACGTCGGCAGCGGGCGCAGCCACCTGCTCCGGGCCGCTGTCGCCCGCGCCCTCGATGAAGGCCGTCCGGCATTTTTCCTGAACGCCTCCGATCTCGTCGATTGTCTGCCGGAAGACGAAAACGCCCTGCTGGCCGTCGACGACGTCGACCAGCTCTGTGACGATGCCCAGATCGCGCTTTTCAACGCCTTCAACCGCGCCCGCGCCAATGCCCAGTCGCTGCTGCTCTCCGGCCCCGTCGCCCCCAGGGGACTCGCGCTGCGCGAAGACCTGCGTACCCGCATCGGGCAAAGCCTGATCTTTGAGGTCCGTCCGCTCGACGACGCCACGCGGGAATCCATCCTGCACTCGCTTGCGGCGCGGCGCGGGCTGCAACTGTCCGGAGAAGTCGCCGGTTTTCTGCTGACCCACGCCCGCCGCGACCCGCCAGGCATGGCGGCGG
>WRNU01000048.1 GCA_009776435.1 Betaproteobacteria bacterium
CTTGCCCATCATGAGATCGAAAGACTGGCTCAACTCACCGATTTCGTCCCTGGAGTCGATCCCCAGGCGCAGGGTGAGGTCGAGGTTCTTTTCCACCTCGGCAATCATGTCACGCGCACGATTCAGGGGCCTGATCGCCTGCCGCATGATCGAGAAGGCGTAAAAAATCAGGATCGCAAGGGCCGCCAGGAAAACAGAAAACATGGCCTTGGCATCGCCTCCATTCTCTGCTATCGCATTATCGATGACTTCGCTGCTGATTTTCCTCTGTGCCAACGCGAGATTATCCAGGTCCGTCTGTAACTGCACCGTCTGGCTGTAGCGAGCCTTGTTGCCGTCACGAATGAGCCGGTAGAGTTGTTGGAATGCCGCCTCCGACGGATTGATGAGCGCCGAATCCAGCGCGTTCAGGTACGACTGGTTGTACCTGAACCACGGCTCCCATAGCGGCTTGAATTTCAACCACTCCGCCTTGTTGGACTCCAGGAGGAAAGGTATTTCCTCGAACTTGCGAATCTCCTCCAGGGCTTCGGCATGGGACGCCTGCACGAGGGGTCTCAGGCGTTGCAGTTCGGCCTTCTGCTCTTCAAAACCCAGCGATTCATTGGACAGTATCTCGAAATCACGCCGTGTGATGTGATAGACGGCTCCACGAAGATGCTGAAGGTATTCCACCCTGGGCATCCTGACAGCGCCGACTTCATGGAATATCTTTTCATCGGTTTTAAGTGACATCATACTGATCGCTGCGATGAGCAGCATACCCAAAGCTCCGATCACTGAAAGAATAATGACTTTGTATTTGACTTTCACATTAAATCTCCTTGCTGAAAATGACCTCTCTGTGCTTCGGGTCGTCTGTTATCGGGTATTGAAAGGTACATCATGGGTCATCTGGTGAAGTGTGCTTTCTGCACATACCCTTTAATAAATATAATCGCAAAACCCCCTTTCTTTATTTATGCGAATATGTTCATTTTAATTGATAAACATGAATATATTTAATATATTTATATACAATTGATTGTATTAAAAATAATAATAAAAGAGCATGATATTTTCGGCGCGTTTACTGACGAAACGGATTAAATCACAGCGAGTCGGACAACTTAAAAAACAAAAAGCCAGCGGCCGGCCTGAAGGCCGGTCGCTGGCTTTTTGCTCAAGGCGAGCTTACTTCTCAAGCAGGCTGCGCAGCATCCAGGCGGTTTTTTCGTGGATTTGCAGACGCTGGGTCAGCAGATCCAGCGTGGGTTCGTCGCTGGCTTTCTCGGCCAGGGGCACGACCGTGCGGGCGGTCTTGGCAACGCCTTCGTGATTGTTCAGGAGCTGGCGAATCATGCCTTCCGCGTCGGGCAGTGCCTCCGGCTGCTTCAGACTGGTGAGTTTTTCAAACTCCCTGAAAGTGCCCGGCGCGGGAAACCCGAGGGCGCGAATACGCTCGGCAATGAGATCCACGGCGTCCGACAGTTCGGTGTACTGGCCCTCGAACATCTGGTGCAGGGTGTTGAACATCGGCCCCGTGACGTTCCAGTGAAAATTATGCGTAGTCAGGTAAAGGGTGTAGCTGTCGGCCAGCAGCCGGGACAGCCCCTTGGCAATCTTGGCGCGGTCTTCCTTGCTGATGCCGATGTCGATGTCGGTTCCCATGCTTTCTCCTCTCGTTTGAGTTTCCAGGTGCAGCCAACCGGATAATCCATCACGGTATCGCGCATGTTACAGCTATCAATTCACGGTCGGCGACAGAAAGTATCAATCGCACATATGGGCCGCAAACTATGGGAGCCGCGCCGACTCCATGCTCAAGCCCCATCGCGTGCCGACATGGGGCCGATTGGGTGCACTCCGGGCAGCGAACTGTCGAGGATCGCCATGCGCAGCATGTCGACCACGCCCGCACGCGGATAAGTCACCCGCCAGGCCAGGACGACCCGGCGCACGGGTTCGGGTCGTGCAAAGGGGCGGATTGCCATCAGTGGATTATTGGACTCGAGCCCATCGGCCGCCGTGCTTGGCAACACCGTTACCCCCAGGCCGGTAGCAACCATGTGGCGGATGGTTTCGAGTGAGCTGCCTTCGAGCGAGCGTTGCAGGCTGCCGCCGTTCTGGCATTCCGGGCAGACTTCCAGAACCTGGTCGCGGAAACAGTTGCCTGCGCCAAGCAGCAACAGTTGTTCGTCGGCAAGCATTCCGGGAGTAATTTCATTTTGTTGGACCCACGGATGCCTGGCGGGCAACAGCACACGAAAAGGCTCGTCGTACAACGGCTGCGTCACGATACCCGGCTCCGCGAACGGCAGGCTGACGATAATGACATCCAGTTCGGCTCGCTTGAGCGAATCGACCAGTCGATCCGTGTAGTTTTCCTGGATGATGAGCGGCATGTCCGGCGCGCGATGGTGTACCTTCGGGATCAGGCGCGGCAGCAGGTAGGGTCCTATGGTGTAGATCACCCCCATGCGCAGCGATCCAATGAGCGGGTCCCTGCCGCTGGTAGCGATCTCGTGGATGTGATCGACGTCGACCAGCGCCTTTTCGGCCTGGGTGACGATGCGCCGACCGATTTCGGTGATTCTGACTTCGCTGGCGGCACGCTCGAAAAGCAGAACGCCAAGCTCTTCTTCGAGCTTCTTGATCGCCACGGAAAGCGTGGGCTGCGAGACGCGGCATCTCTCGGCTGCACGGCCAAAATGCCGTTCACGAGCCAAGGCCACAAGATAGCGTAAATATGTAAGAGTCATTAAAATCCCGTTACATTCGTTTTGCAGCAAGTAATGTCACTCTTTGTATCCCAAGAATGCCCTGTCCACCTTTTTAACGCAAGAAGAAAATGTTACTTTTCTATATCGTATCTACTTTTTTCAACCGTCTGTTTTTCGGCCTTCTATCGATACGCCTGGAACCTTGCGACAGAAACGGCGTCGAACGGCATTGTTGTTACCGTAACCTTGGATCGCGCATGCGCGCCATCCATGAAACCGAAGCCTTCCGCGCTCATGGCACGAGTACGGCTTCGATACCGGGAACCTGCAGATATAATTTGCATTTCTTCCTGTTGTTTCGCGCCAAGGAATACCCATGAAAAAAAACCTCGTTATCGTTGCCCTGGCTCTAAGTCTGGTTGCCTGTCTGGCCGAAGATGGGCCGCCACTGCCCAAGGCGCACGCCGACAATGCGCCCGCCGCGAACGCGCCCGTAGCGGCCATCCGGCACGGATTGCCCGATTTCGCCGACCTGGTCGAGAGAGTCAGCCCTGCCGTCGTCAATATCAGCGTCGATCAGACCATCCGGCCAGAGGATGACGACAATCCATTCGCCGGGGATCCTTTCTTCGATTTCCTGCGCCGTTTCGGCGTGCCGGGGCAGGGGTTTCCCCCCAACCATCCCAGCGTCCCCCGTATTCGGCAGGGAATCGGTTCCGGTTTCATCGTCAGTAACGACGGTTACGTGCTGACCAACGCACACGTGGTCGGCGACACCAGGGCCGAGGTCACGGTCAAGTTGAGCGACAAGCGCGAATTCAAGGCCAAAGTCATCGGTATCGACCGCCGCACCGACGTGGCCGTCGTCAAGATCGATGCCAAAAACCTGCCTACCGTCGTCATCGGCAATCCCAGCAGCGCCCGCGTCGGTGAATGGGTTGCGGCCATCGGCTCGCCTTTCGGCCTCGAACACTCCGTTACTGCCGGCATCATCTCGGCCAAGGCGCGCCGCCTGCCGGACGAGAACTACGTGCCTTTCATCCAGACCGATGTGGCCATCAACCCCGGCAATTCGGGCGGCCCGCTCCTCGATCTCAGTGGCCGCGTCATCGGCATCAACTCGCAGATTTATTCGCGCTCCGGTGGTTTCATGGGCATTTCCTTCGCCATCCCCATCGACGTCGCCATCAAGGTGAAGGATCAGCTCATTCAACATGGCCGTGTGCAGCGAGGCCGTCTGGGCGTCTATATCCAGATCATGGGTCAGGATCTCGCGCCCTCGTTTGGGCTGGATGCGCCGCGCGGCGCATTGGTGGCGCAGGTCGAGCCAGGCAGTGCCGCCGCGCGCGCCGGATTGAAACCGGGTGACATCGTGCTCAAGGTCGACGGCAAGGAAATAAACGAAAACAATGAGTTGCCGCGCATGATCGGCGACAAACAGCCGGGCAGCAAGGTCAAGCTCGAAATCTGGCGCGAGGGCAAGAGCCGGGAACTCACCGCCGTGCTCGATGAACAGCCACAGGAAGAAACCGCCCATAAGCAGGACGGCAAGAGTTCCAGCGACAAGTTCGGACTCAGCCTGCGTCCCCTCAGTGCGCGCGAGGCTGCGCAGCTCGGCGTGCCAGGCGGTATGGTGGTTGAAACCGCCAGCGGGCGCGCGGCGCGCGCCGGGCTGCGTTACGGCGACGTGATCCTGAGCCTGAACAACCAGCCGATCACGTCTTCGGAACAGTTCCGACAACTGGCCGAAAAGGCGGGCAAGCGCTTCGCCCTGTTGATCCAGCGCGGCAATGCGAGGCTTTTCGTCCCGTTCAGGCTCGACTGAGTGGAGTGAAACCCAATGCCGGCGGGGGGGTGACCGCCCCGCCCTTCGGGCGCCCCTCCAAGGGAGGGAAATGACCGCAAGGCATTTATTGCACATTGCGCACCGGGCAGCGTCCCTCTGCCCGGTGCGTTTGTGCTACCCCCCTCAAACCCTGAAGCGCGCCACCGATTCCTGCAACTGTGTTGATCGCTCACCGATATCTTGAGTAATTTTATCGACCAATCTCGCCGGGCGTGCCGCTTTTTCGGCCCGCTTGCGCACTTCGTCAGCCACCACAGCAAAATGCCGCCCGTGTTCCCCCGCCCGTGCAACTTCGATGGACGCATTGAGCGCGAGCAGGTTGATCTGCCCGGCGATCCCGCGCACTTTCGGGGTCATGTTGTTGATGGACTGAGTCGACAGGACGAACGCCCCCATCGAATTGGCAAATTTGCATGTCGTCGCATGTTTTTCCCTTAGATCGCCTCGACAGGAACCGAATAAAAATGTCGAATGCATGTCATCAACGCAGGTGGTCATTCTTGAACCTGCGATTACGGTACGGAGCGCGGCCGGCTTAATGCGTATTAACCGCGTGCTGTTACGCATGCATTGGTTGCGATACGTTTTGGCTGTTGCTATCATCATCAGCTCCACGAGATCCGCCGTTGTTTCAATCCGCAGCAGCTTCGCGCAACGCGATATGAAACCAAGGCAGACTGTCACTCATCGAATCCTAACCATCACAACATGAGGCCAACATGAAAAAAATCACTATCGCCGCCATACTTGGCATTACGGCCCTGTCTTTGTCGACCGGCGCCTTTGCCCAGATCAAGCCCGAAGAGCAGATCAAGTTCCGGAAAGCGGCTTACAGCTTTGCGTCCTGGAACATGGTCAAGATCAAGGCCAACCTCGAAGGCACGTATGACGCGGCGCAGGTCAAGGCTGCTGCCAATGCCATCGCCTCCGTGGCGGGTTCGGGCATCGGCGCGCTTTTCAGCCCCGGAACCGAAAAGTCGATCGGCGCGGAAAAGACTTTCGCCAAGC
Source organism: Betaproteobacteria bacterium (assembly GCA_009776435.1). Lineage (GTDB taxonomy): Bacteria > Pseudomonadota > Gammaproteobacteria > Burkholderiales > Rhodocyclaceae > WRNU01. The sequence goes on from WRNU01000048.1 coordinate 5,557, forward strand.
CTGAGTTGTTCCAGAAAACAGCCGACGTCGCCAAGCTGGCCGGTGATTTTGCAGCCGCTTCAAACGAACTTGTCGCGGCTGCCGACAGCGGCGACGCGGCTGCCGTCAAAGCCGCTCACGGCAAAGTCGGCGCTTCCTGCAAGGCTTGTCACGACCAGTTCAAGCTCCGCTGATCGCATGGCGATGTAGCGCGACACGTTTCGCGCGACTTTCAATAAAATACAAAACCCCGCTCTCGCGGGGTTTTGTATTTTGGTGCGCAATGAAGCTCAGTTCCCCCTGCTCGCGTCCTCTTCTTCCGTCGAGGTCTCCGGCAACCGGCTGGCCAGCACCTTGTCGATGCGCTTGCCGTCGAGATCGACCACTTCCAGTCGCCAGGCTTCCCAGGCGATCACATCCCCTGTGCGCGGCAGTCTGCCGAGCAGGCACATGACCATGCCCGACAGGGTGTGGTAGCGCCCCTTGTCTTCCTCGGGGACTTCCCGTAGTTCGAGCAGATCCTTGAGCTCCGGCAACGGGATGAGTCCGTCGAGCAGCCACGATCCATCCTCACGCGGCACGGCCCAGGCATCCTCCTGGCGATCCGGGCGGAACTCGCCGGTAACGGCTTCCATCACGTCCTGGAGCGACACCAGCCCCTGCACCTCGCCGTATTCGTCGACCACGAAGGCCATGTGGGAACCGGACGCGCGGAATTGTTCGAGCAATTCCATGCCAGTCAGCGTCTCGGGCACATAGACGGGACTGTGCAACTGACTGGTGATGTCGGGCTGACCGCCCTTGAGCGTCTGGTTGAAGAGTTGCTTGCTCGAAATGATGCCGAGAATTTCTTCCAGCCCCCCTCGGCACACCGGGAAACGCGAATGCTCCGATTCCGCCACACGCGCGAGGTTTTCTTCCAGTGGCCGTTCGGTATCCAGCCAGACGATGTCCGAACGCGGAATCATCAACGAGCCGCTCTGGCGGTCATCGAGGCGGAACACGTTGCGCACCATCACATGTTCGCTCTTCTCGATCACGCCGCTCTCCGAGCCTTCTTCGAGCAGGGCGTGGATTTCCTCCTCGGTCACGCCGGGCAGTTTTTCATCACGCAGCCCCAGCAGGCGCAGCAGAAGCGCGGTCGAACACGACAGCATGCGCACGGCAGGGCGCGAGATGATCGCCAGCGCGTGCATCGGGCGGGCGACCCGCAGGGCAATACCCTCCGGGTTGATCTGGCCGATACGCTTGGGAACCAGTTCGCCGATCACGATGACCACATAAGTGATGAGCACCACTACGACGATGGTCGCCGCGATTTCACTGGGACGCTGTGCCAGACCCAGTTCACGTAACCAGACAGCGAGCGGCGCGGCCAGCGCCGATTCACTCATGACGCCGGTCAGGATGCCGAAGGTGGTGCTGCCGATCTGGATGGTCGACAGGAAACGGGTCGGCTCCCCTCCGAGACTCACCGCGACTTTGGCCGCAGCATCTCCGTCCTCGGCCAGCTTGGTGAGTTTTGTGCGTCTGGCCGTGACCAGCGCGATTTCCGACATGGAGAAAATGCCGTTGATGATGATCAGAAAGACGAGAACAAGGATTTCCATTGCAATGTCCGCGCACCCTCCAAACTATTTTGCGTAAAAACGGAATTGTTTATGCGAAGTAGCAATCTACCACACGTTTGTTCCGGGTCACACAAACTCAGCCCGTCCCCCCTACTGTCAGCCCGTCGACGCGCAGGGTAGGTTGCCCCACGCCCACCGGCACGCTTTGCCCGTCCTTGCCGCAGGAACCGATGCCCGGATCGAGGGCCATGTCGTTGCCGATGAGGCTCACTTGGGTCAGCACATCCGGACCGTTGCCGATGAGCGCCGCGCCCTTGACCGGGCGGGTGACTTTGCCCTCTTCGATCAGGTATGCCTCGGAGGCGGAAAACACGAACTTGCCCGAGGTGATGTCGACCTGACCACCGCCGAAGTTGACCGCGTACAGCCCCTTCTTGACCGAGGCGATGATCTCGGCAGGGTCCCTATCACCGTTGAGCATGAAGGTGTTGGTCATGCGCGGCAGGGGCAGATACGCATAGGATTCACGCCGTCCGTTCCCGGTCGGTTTCATGTCCATCAGGCGGGCATTGGTCATGTCCTGCATGTAGTTGGTCAGAATGCCGTCCTCGATCAGCACCGTGCGCGCCCCTGGGTTGCCTTCGTCGTCGATGGTGAGCGAACCGCGCCGATCCGGCAACGAGCCGTCATCGACCACGGTGACGCCGCGCGCGGCCACCTGTTCGCCGATGCGGCCCGAAAAGGCCGAACTGCCCTTGCGATTGAAGTCGCCTTCCAGTCCGTGCCCGATGGCCTCGTGCAGCAGGATACCCGGCCAGCCGGGGCCGAGCACCACGGTCATGACCCCGGCAGGCGCGGCAACGGCTTCGAGGTTGACGCGGGCCTGATGCACGGCGGCCAGCGCGTAGTCGCGCAATTTCTCATCGGTAAAGAAACCGTAATCGAAACGCCCGCCCCCGCCTGCGCTGCCCTGTTCGCGCCGCCCATCCTCTTCCATGATGACGGTCAGGGACACCCGCACCAGGGGTCTCACATCGGCGGCCATGTGCCCGTCGCTGCGCGCCACCAGCACGACTTCCCACGTTCCGGCGAGACCGGCCATGACCTGTATGACACGCGGGTCGGCGGCGCGGGCGAACGCTTCCAGCCGTTCGAGCAGTTGCACCTTGGCGTTATCGTCGAGCGAGGCGAGAGGATCGTCGGCGCGATAGAGCCTGGCGGGAGGCTTGCGTGGCGTGACCTTCACCTTTCGCTTCCTGTCCGTCGCGCCAATGGCCCGCGTGACGCGGACGGCGTCGAGCAGCGCGTCCATCGAAATATCGTCGGAATAGGCAAAGGCGGTCTTCTCGCCGCTCACCGCGCGCACCCCGACGCCTTCCTCGATGCTGAAACTGCCCGACTTGACGATGCCTTCTTCCAGCCCCCACCCTTCGGCGCGGGCATATTGAAAATAGAGATCGCCGTAATCGGCGCCTTTGCGCATCAGCCTGCGAAGCGCCTTTTCGAGTTCTTCCTGGCCGAGGTCGTGGGGCGAGAGCAGGTAGCGATCAGCAGCCTTGAACGCATTTTTTGTCATCGTGTGCGGTTCCGGTAATCGGTGATATAGGGTAAAGGATTTTTCGTCAGAAAAGTTCCGGACGGCGATGATTCAGGGCAGGCAGGCATCGGCGGACCATGTCGAGCCGCGCGGGATCGAGTTCGGCCACGATTACGCCCGCTCCCTCCGGGCGGCAGGCCAGAATATCGCCCCAGGGATCGACGATCATGCTATGCCCCCAGGTGCGCCGTCCATACGAATGCATTCCTCCCTGAGCCGCAGCCACCAGATAGCATTGGTTTTCGATGGCCCGAGTCCGCAGCAGCGTCTCCCAGTGCGCCTGCCCCGTCGTGTAGGTAAAGGCCGCAGGCAGAACGATCAGGTCGACTTGACCCATTGCGCGAAAAAGCTCGGGGAAGCGCAGGTCATAGCATACCGCGAGTCCCGCCCTTCCGGCGGGAAAGTCGAAACACACGACGCGCTCGCCCGGTTCGATGTTGGCTGCCTCATCGTAACGCTCCTTGCCTTGCTCGAAGCCGAACAGGTGGATTTTGTCGTAACGCGCCACCCGGTTGCCCTGGTCGTCGAAGACGAGCGTGGCGTTACGGGTTTTGTTCGGGGCATCCGCCGTCAGCGGCAGCGTGCCGCCGACGATCCATACTCCGTGGCGCGCTGCGGTTTCGCTCAGGAAATCCTGAATCGGCCCGTGACCCTCGCGTTCGCATGTGTGCAGTCTGGCGGTTTCATCAGGCGACATCAGCGCGAAATACTCGGGCAGCATCAGCATTCGCGCACCCCTGGCAACGGCCTCGGCGATCAGTTCGTCCGCTTCCGCAAGGTTGGACGCCACATCGGGTCCGGAGACGGTCTGAAGGGCGGCGATTTTGAGGGTTTGCTGTGTGTTTGAAATTTTGTACACCTCGGAAACCAGACAGGTTGTCACTTTACCATCCAATCAGACCCCTGCTCCGGGCATGGTTCTCATCGAGGTGCGGGGAGCATGGGGTCCCCGCCATGACTCTGGACAGATTTGTACAAGTCTCGCTTGCTTCCTTTCATCTCCAAAACGGGAAAATTGTCAGATCAGGCTGAAACTTTTACAATTGCCTTCTTTGCCCGCATGTTCATATCGTCTGCAATATGGGACAAAACCAATTCGGTTATTCATTGAAAAATGGCTCAAAATGAAAGTGTTGCGAAATATATCCTACCGGATTTCGGCGCTATTGCTTGGCCTGCTGCTTGTGGGCTGCGATTCTACCGGCCTTGAGGAGCCCATCCTGGAAGAAATGCCAGTCTTCATCTGTACCCACGAAAAGGATCGCATCCCGCCGCGCAACCCAGACGCGGACGAGCTCTTCAAACATGCGGAATGGCTCCACAGGCGCCACAGGATGTGGATGTCGTTTGGAGTGTACAGAACTAGCGGAACCGGGGTCGAAACATATGAAGAAGCCGCGCGTCGCCTTGAGGAAACCGAGCGCCTCTACCGGATTGCCGCTGCCTGGGGGCATGACCAGGCGGCCTACAATCTGGCGTATCTGATCATGGGCGAGCACCTGCTCTACGAAGACACCCACGTCAAGCCTGTTAAAATTGCCAAGGATTTGATCCGCCGGAGAATTCCCAGTGGTTATAGCCTGATGAGCCGCATATTGGAGGAAGGCCATGGAGTGAAAAAAGACCCAAAAGCTAGTAGGCAATATCTCTGGAAGGCGATTAACCTGGGTAACCCGCAAGCGCAGAATTACATGGGAGACATATTAAAGTATAAGGAATGGGAATTAAAAGATTATGGTTTTCATGACTCTGCTTCAGGCAAGGAAGTCGGCAAGGAGATGCATCGCTGCGCAGCGGATCAAGGGGATAGAGATGCGGCAAGTAGCGTAGCTTACGATCTATACGAGGAAGGAAAACATGCTGAGAGCATTAAGTATTACCAGATTGCTCTCATGGCAGGAGATGTTATGTCGGCGAAATCTCTAAAGGAATCTTTTGACGGGCAGCGATCGGGTCTGCCCGAAGACAAGGAGCGTGCTGCCCGCTACGACAAAATCTTCAACTCCCTTTCTTACAGCGAATATCCCTACACTAAACCTACGGCGAACGAAATCGACAGAATCGTGCCACTGCCTCCAGCCGAGCTTCCTGAATGGGACGGGAAAACCGAGTGGGTGGAGGAAAACAAAGCCCCGCCGTTACCCAGCGAAAAGCGCATCGAGGAAATGGCACTCCAGAAGGGACTCGACCCCAAAACCGGCTGGCCGTTGAAGAAATGATCTGTCGCCATAAATGGCAGGAATTCCTCAATATATACTCCCTCCGTCGCGCCTTTGGCGCGCCAGCGCTCTCAAGAGTGAGGCTGTCCAGGGGAGCCTGCGGTTCCCCTGAAACTTTGCCATCCGACCAAGAAAACGATAGCGCAAAGAACGGATTGCACACGAAACTACGATTACCGTGATTTGGGTTCCGCTGGAAATATCTTGAAGCAAGGGGCTGTTTTCAGGATGCCGTAAACCCATTCTGCAATGACCATATCCCATGGATCGCCGTTGGGCGATTTGGGAATCAGCGCTTCGTCAGTCCAGTCGCCAAGAATATCGCGTAGCAAACTATTCGCGGGTAAGGTAGGAACTGCTCGAACCTGGACAAAAACGTTTTTATAAACAAAAAGAGTCGATATGGCGGTGCGTGTACAAGCCGTTCCGATGTTTTTCTTGCAGGGCCTCCAGGCGTAAGAGGCACTCGACCCGGACACTGAAGGAGCAATCTCCGTGGTATGGTCCTGAAAAACGTCGTGGGCGCTGCCATGATTATCCAGAATTCTTATTTTGATCGTAACGAACAAGCAGTCGTTTATCAATCTCCAATCAAAATCGAAGTGGTCATATTCAACATCACCTTTCTGATACCTGCCTTTCTGAAAATCACGATTATCCGTCACCCATCTTTCAAAATGCGGTGCTCTGATCGTCCTGAAGTCCAAGGCAATCAATTCTTTATCGACATTAGCCGACTTATCATTACCAAATTGTTTATTTAGCGAATCCTGGACGATTGGGTTTCTTATTGTTTTCGTGGTTTCTGCAAGCATTGATAAAAATTCTTCGTTATTCATGATCACCCCCCCCTGATTGACATGTTTCGGTAATCGACAAAACTGCGCAATGCCATTAAACATTTGAACAAGCGAGTGCATATCAATTACATCATTTTATGTTAACACACCCAACAACGCAAGCGCGCCACATGCCTTTGTCGGACAAACGGATATGCTGTCTGTACGATATCGACGCGGGACGGGCGCAACCCCCGCCATTCATGGCTGGGGGTAAATCACTGCCGGAATCCCGCCTTGCTTACTTGCCTGCCTGAGCGGAAATCTCTGCCAGCATCTGTTCCAGGTCCGAGGCTTCCCGGTAGCCGACGATACGCGCGCCGTCGGCAAAGAATAGGACTGGCGTGCCGGTCATGCGTAGCTTCCTGCCCAGTTCCACGTTACGGTCGATGGCGGCGCTGTCGCAGTTGGCCGCTTTCGGCGTCTTGCCGTCGATAATCCAGGCTGTCCAGGCCGCTGCCTTGTTTTCGGCGCACCAGATATGACGCGATTTGGTCGTGGAATCTTCCGAAAGAATCGGGTAGAGGAACGTGTAGATGGTGACATCCTTCACTTTTTGCAGTTCCTGGCCCAGGTGTTTGCAGTAACCGCAATTGGGGTCTTCAAACGTCACGATGACCCGCTGGCCGTTGCCGTTGACGCGCTTGACCGCCTGCTCCAGGGGCAGGGACTTGAAATCGATGCGAGCGAGCCTGTCGAGGCGTTCGCCGGTCAGATTCTGTCGCGTCCTGGCATCGACGATATTGCCGAGGATGAAGAAGCTCACCGCCTTGTCGGTATAGAACAACTCACCGTTGCTGAGCACAACCTCGTAAAGCCCGCCTTGCGGAATACGGGCGACCGATTCCACGACCGTTTCGGGCACGTCGAGGAACGCCGCCACGCCCTTGCGCACATTGGCTTCAGTGGCATGCGCCGCTTCAGCGCCCTTGCGCGCCTTGGTTGCCTTGGCGTGTGCCGACGGAATGATGGACACGGCAACAGCGGTCATCACGAACAGGAGGAAAACTGCGCGAAACGGGCGGAAGGTGAAAGCCATGGTGAATGATCTCCGAAGGGGACGAGCGGGCACCCTTGTTCTATTTTTTGAAGCGACAAACCGAGGCCGATGGGACACCGAGCCGGTCACCCATCAGCCGCCTGAATACATCTCACAGAATATGACGGTTTTGGGCGAGACGCGCAATAAATATCGTGGTTTGCGCTGCGTCTCTCCGCCATATCGTCGCTCTCTTGCCACACAGCGATATTTTCTCGTGCCAGTGTGCTTTTGTTCCGCTATTCCATTACCTCAATGCTATTGACCCTCGATTTCATCACGACTTTTCTTAAAAACTGGTTATACATAAATGGCGCCTTCAAATATTTCAGCAGCAGTTTTATTCTCGTTGGAATGGTTTTTATACGAAATTTCCACTCCGGATTTTTACAGCCGGAATTCAGTATCATTGCTAATTCATACGCACTATTCAGCGCATAGCTGATGCCTTCGAGTGATGTTGGGCTGATAAAGCCAGCGGCTTCTCCAATCAAGAATGCACCATTTTTTGCGGCGCAAAAATCGCGGATACCACGCGGCATTGACACACTACACGCCTCTGTTTTAACCGCTTCTCCAAAAACAAACCCTTTATTTTGCAACTTTTCAATTAGCGAGAGGTATCGTTTTCTGCTGTCATTTTTTGGAAATGCGCCGCCCAAAATAAAATAACCATCCTTTGAAATACTCCAGCAGTAGGAGTCTGTAATGCTGCTGTCAAAAATGCAGGAATAAAACGGAACCGGATGTTTTTCCTTAAACCATTGCTGGATGGATGTGTATTGTTGGATTTTTCGTTCGGAAAACAGTGTTTTTCTGACAACGGAGCTAGAACCATCCGCTCCGATGACATATTTGACGGTGATTTTATGTTCTTCTTTATTCTGTATGTATGTAATTTCGTGAAATTCTCCGACCTTTCGGATACCTTTACAACTGGAACCGGCAGCAATCGTTACATGATCGGGAATCAGTGACACAAGCCACATGTCGAACTTGTGGCGGTCGAGATTGATGTAAAAGCGCCCGTAATAGCGCACCAGATTTTGCGCGGTATCCATCGTCTTGACGGCAAAAATCTGTGGGTCGACCAGTACGTCCTTCGGTAGTGTCAGATTGAATTTCGATAATGCTTTCTGGGCATCCGGCGCCAGCAATCCGCCGCATGGCTTACGAAATGATGTTTCCGTTGCCTCGCTCTTTTTATCTATTGCAATAATCCTGAACCTGGGGTCAAGCAACCGCGCAAGCGTCGCACCTGCCGGGCCGAGTCCTATGATTGCAATGTCATGCATATGATTATCTTCTTATCAACGATTGCCTCGATAAAAACTCTGCCAGATACCCCCCCGTATGCGACTCCGGCACGCTCATGATCGCCTCCGGTGAACCTTCGGCGACGATTTGACCGCCCTGTTCGCCGCCTTCGGGGCCGAGGTCGATGAGCCAGTCGGCTTCGGCGATGAGGTCGAGGTCGTGTTCGATCACCAGTACGGTGTGCCCGGCTTCGGTTAGTCGGTGAAGAACGTGGATGAGCTTTTCGACATCGGCCATGTGCAGACCCACCGTGGGTTCGTCGAGCACGTAGAGCGTGTGCCGATGAGGGGGGAGCGGCATGCCCATGTCGACGGTCTCGCCCGGCATTGGTCGAACCTTGGCGAGTTCGGTCACCAGCTTGATGCGCTGCGCCTCTCCGCCGGAGAGGGTCGGGCTGGGCTGGCCCAGGGTGAGGTAGCCGAGGCCGACTTCCCGCAGCAGTTGCAGGGGGTGGGCAATCGACGGGTGGGCGGCGAAGAATTCCGCCGCTTCATCGACTTCCATCGCCAAAACGTCCGCCGCCGATTTGCCCCGCCAGCGCACGAGCAGGGTTTCCGGGTTGAAGCGCGCGCCGCCGCAGGCTTCGCACAGGGTTTTGACATCGGGCAAAAAATTCATTTCCACCGTGGTCTGGCCCGCGCCGTCGCAGTTGGGGCAGCGGCCTGCGCCGGTGTTGAAGGAGAAACGCGCCGCGTTCCAGCCGTGGCCGCGCGCTTCCAGGGTGTCGGCAAAGAGTTTGCGGATCGCGTCCCAGAAACCGACGTAAGTGGCCGGACAGGAGCGCGGCGTTTTGCCGATGGGAGTCTGGTCGACTTCCAGGACGCGGCCCACTCGTTGCCAGCCTGAAATGTCCCGGCAGCCCGCGATGACGACGGATGCGGGAGGTTCCGCGTGTGTGCCGCCACGCCGCCGCGCGCGGGCGACTTCCGGATCGCCGAGCAGGGCGCGTAGATTGGCATGAAGCACATCGCGGGCCAGGGTCGATTTGCCGGAACCGGAAACGCCGCTCACGACGGTGAGGCGGGCCAGCGGAATCCGCGCGGTGATGTCCTGGAGGTTGTGCAGGTTGGCCCCCGTCACCCATAACGAGGGATGGGTTTCATCGACCTGGCGGCGGGGCCGCGTCGGGTGCGCCATCGGGGTATGCAGCCGCTGGCCGGTGATGGAGGCGGGCGCTTTGATGATGTCGGCCAGCGTGCCCGTGGCCACGACTTCACCGCCGCGCGCGCCCGCGCCGGGGCCGAGGTCGATGATGTGGTCGGCGCGGCGAATGGATTCGACATCGTGTTCGACGACGACGAGGGTGTTGCCCCGGTCGCGCAGGGTTTCGAGCGTGCCGAGCAACAGGCGGTTGTCGCGCGGGTGCAGGCCGATGGTGGGTTCGTCGAGCACGTAGCACACGCCACGCAAGTTGGAGCCAAGCTGCGCGGCCAGCCGGATACGTTGCGCCTCACCGCCGGAGAGGGTGGGCGCGGAACGGTCGAGGGCGAGGTAGCCGAGACCGACGTGCCTGAGAAAGTCGAGTCGGCCACGGATTTCATTCAGCAGATCGCGGGCGATGCCCGCTTCGCGTTCGTCAGGTTCGAGCGCCTCAAAAAACGCCGCCGCGCGTTCGACCGTCAGGTTCATCAACTCGTGCAGGGCATTTTCCCGAAAACGCACCGCGCGGGCCACGGGGTTGATCCGCGCGCCCACGCAGGCCGGACAGGTTTCGTCGTGGCGAATCAGTCCTTCGACGTTGCCAAGGTCGAGTTGATCGGGATCTTCGATGCGCGCCGCCGTTTTCAGCCCGGTTCCGAAGCATTTCGGACACCAGCCATGACGGGCGTT